>JACNHM010000589.1 GCA_014383605.1 Chloroflexota bacterium | reverse complement strand
TCGCCGTAGACGTTGTAGCGCCAGAAGCTCAACTGGGCCGTGGAAGCCATGCCGGGGAAGGGCAACGGCGGGATGCTGATGCTCTGGTCAACGGGGGAGTAGCTCTCCACGTTGGCCGCGCCGGCGGCGATGCCAGTGCGCATGCTGCGCGTCCCACCGTGCACCGGCGTCGTGACGTAGGCGGCCAGGACGGGATTCGAGCGGATGACCCACCCGGCGTCGGTCTCGAAGCCGCCATTGACCAACCCCTCATAGCAGGCCGGGCTGGGCGTGACCGCGGGTGTCGGCGTGGGGGTAGGCGTCGCTGTGGGTGTCCGCGTGGCCGTCGGGGTGACCGTCGTCGTGCGCGTGGGCGTTGCTGTGGGCGTCCGCGTGGGTGTCGGCGTGCGCGGCGCCGTGTGGCGTTTGAGGACCAATGGCAGGTAGGCTCGCGGCGTCAGCGGCGCCCCGGTCGGCGTCACCGTGGGCGTGGGGGTAGGCTCCAGGGGCCCCGGCCAGCAGACGGTGAGCGAGGCATCGTCCACGACCATGGCCGTGCTGCGCCCGTCGCCATCATTGTAGGTGCCGAAGTGGACGCGCACGGCGCGGCCTGCGTAGGCGGCCAGGTTGAAACTGGCCTGCTGCCAGGTGCGGGCATCGCTGCGCGTCCACAGGAGCGTCTTGAGGACGTTGCCGGCGCTATCCAGCAGGAGCGCGTACTGGCGGTCGCCGGCCAGCACATCCGCCGGCAAGGTGCCGGCGGCGACCGCTTGCAGGATCGCCGCGTCGGGTTCGGCTGCGGCTGCCGTCGCCAGCGGGCCTTCGGCCGAGATCGGATACCACCAGAAGGTCAGCGTGGCGCTGGACACACCGGCCGGAATCGTCACTGCCTGGGTGGCCGACGAGTAGCTGTACACGTCGGGGCCGCTGACGATGCCCGTGCGCAGGCTGCGGCGGCCGCTGTGCACGACGCTCGTGCTGTAACCCGCCGGGTAGGCCGTGGCCGGGATCTGCCAGGCCAGGTGTTGCTCGAAGCCGCCGTTGACCAGCCGCTCTTCGCAGCGGCTGCTGTAATGCCAGACGCCGGCGTCCGTGGCCATGTGCACGGTCAGGCCGCCGGAGAGGTTTGCCGTGACCGCCAGGTCGTAGGGGTTGGGGTTTCCGGGCGCGTGGCCGAGTTCCAGCCAGGTGTCGCCACCGTTCACGGAACGGTAGAGGCTGTGCGAGTCGCCGGCCACGAATTGCCCGCGGAGGGCGGTGAAGAGTGCGCGGTCAACGGCGTAACCGGGCGAAACCGCCAGCGGCCAGGGGAAGGGTTCATAGACCCCCGGCAGCCCGGCGGTGGCAAAGCTCCAGGTGGCGCCGCGGTCGGTGGTGCGCAGGACGCCGCTCTCCGGCGTGTCGTCGCCGGGGCCTTCGATGGCTCGATAGGTGTGCCAGGCCGTGCCATCGGCAGCGTAGTTGGGCGAGACGGCCAGCCCGTAGGAGGGGCCGTAGGTGTTCAAGCCCTGCCAGGTGACGCCGCCATCGGTGCTGCGGCGAACGCGGCCATAGCCGGTGGCCAACAGCGTGCGGTCGCTGGCGTAGGCTGGCGACGGCTCCAACTCGAGGACGAAGAAGCCCTCTTCGGGCGGGGCGATGGGGTAGCTCGTCCACGTGCTGCCGCCGTTGGTGGATTTGTGCAACACATCCACCCGGCCGACGAACACGGTGCGATCTGTGGCATAGGCCGGCGAGAGCGCCAGCGCCCCTCCCCCGCCCAGGCCAGGGATCACCGTCCAACTCAGGCCGCGGTCGGTGGATTTGTAGAGCGCCGTCAGGGCCAGGGTGCGGTTTTCATAGGTGGCGAAAACGGTGCCGTCGCTGGCGTAGCCCGCCGAGATGCGCACGTTGAGGAACGCGTAATCGTCGCCGGGCGGACTGCCGGCGACCATCAGTTGCCAGCTTAGGCCGCGGTCGGTGCTGCGGAAAAGGCCATGATCGGTGGCGGCGAAGAGGGTGCCGTCAGCGGCATAGGCCGGAGAAACCGCCACGCTCTCGGCATGCAGGGCTTGCGGGCCAGGCAGCCAGGCCCAGGGGATCAGGTTATCGTTGGGCGTGCCCAGGATGCCCGTGTGCGTGCCGGCCATCATGGCATGGCAGGAGCCCCAGTCCGGGCAGGGGGCGACCGCCCGGAACGGGGCGGCCGGTGTGTCGGCATAGCGATCCCATCTGCGGCCTTCAGTCAATGTGATGAAGAGGCCGTTTTGTGCCGCAGCGTAGAGATGATCCCCGGCCACCGCCAGCCGGTAGACCGGGCCCTCGATGTCAGGCGAAACGGTATCCGGCACGTAGCTGCCGCCGACCGGCAGCAGCCGCAGGACGCCGTCGTTGGTCGCCAGCAGCAGCGCATCCTCGAACGTCTCCAGGATGTCGTTGACCTGGACGCCGGGCAGGCTCAGCACGAGGGGCCAGGTCAGCCCGCCGTTGGTAGAACGCCGCAGATCGGTCGCGCCCAGGCCATCGAACTGGGCGGCGAAGGCGGTCCGATTGGTGGCAAAGAAGCGGGAAAAGGCAGCGACGAAGGTGGGCCCGGAGAGCACCTCCGTCCAGGTGTCGCCCCGGTCGGTCGAGCGGTAGAGGGAACCGTTGCGCGGCGCGGTCAGCAGCGTGCCTTCGGCAGCGAAGGCGGGCGACAGGCGCACGAAGCCCATGTCATCCACGGTGGCATCGTTGCCCGGCCCGGGCAGCCCGCCGTGCAGCCGCTCCCAGGTGTTGCCTCGGTCGCTGCTGCGCAGCAGGCCGGCCTCTGTGGCGGCGAAAGCCGTGCCGTCGGCGACAAAGGCGGAGGAGATCGCCAGGTCGAAGACGGCCAGGTGGTCCCAGGGTGGGCCGCTGAAAAGAGGCGTCCAGGTAGCGCCGCCGTCGGTGGTGCGGGCGACGCCGTAACCGCCGCCGATGCCGCCCATGCCTGGACGCCAGCCGCCGGCCAGTGCCAGGCCATCGGAGCCAAAGTCCGGGGAAAGGGCCAGCGCCTGCACGTCCCCGCCGTAGGGGCCGCCGCTGCGCCAGTCACCCAACCCCGCTTCGGCCTTCTGTGGGCTGGCGAACGAATCCCAGGGTCTGGGACTCGCTGCCTCCAGTCGCTGGCCCCCGGCACTCAGGCCCAGCCCAGCCAGGCTCAGAGCCAGGACAAGCAAGAGCAAGATACGGGTTTTCATCGCACCCTCCTTGATTCGCCGTAGGTCTTGCGCCTGGAGAGCCCGTGACAGGCGCATATTCTCCACAACGTGATGACGAAACAGGAGGCAGGAAGATATTGGTAGATTGGTATATTGGTAGATTGGTACGTTGGTACATTGGGTGTGGCTGGCAATCTACCAATCTACCGGTTTACTATAGTCAGAAGGGGGTGTAGCGGTTCTCCACCACGGGCAGATAGACGCGGGTCAGTCGCGGCACCAGTATCAGGCGTACAGGAACGGTCCGCGGCGTGCCTTGTGCCCCCGGCGTGGAGCTGCTGATGCGGATGCTGCCTTCGTAGACGCCGTAGTCCAGCCCGCCTGTGATCATGACCCAGAGCTTGCCGGGATACTGATAGGTGATGTTGCCGTTGAGAGGGAAGAGGGTGAGCCAGTCTCCGCCGGTGAGCTTTTCCGCCTGCCATTGCAGCGTGCGGTAGCTCTCGTTGCTCAACGTCAGCCACTGGACAGCAGGAGACTGAACGCTATCGCCAAGGAAGAACAGTTGCGCAGGCTGCACGGTGAGCGTCGGTGGCAGGGCCTGGCGCAGGGCCAGGTGAGCGTTAAGCCGCCCGTGGCCCAGGTGGTCGTTGCGCCCTCCCGTGTAGGCAAACTGCCCCACCTGGTCGGCTGTCTGGCGCAGGATGTTCGCCACCTCATCCCCGGTCAGCGCGGGAGCGACGCTCCGAATCAGCGCCGCCGCACCAGACACGTGGGGCACGGCCATCGAAGTGCCGTAGTTCCAGGCATAACCCCCGGGCCAGGTGCTCCACACCTGATTTCCCGACGTGCCGCCAGGCGCGGCCAGATCCACCTCCGGCCCCCAGTTGGAGTAGGATGGCCAGCGGTCGTTGTAGTCGGTGGCGGCAACGGCCAGCACCTCCGCGTAGCGGGCGGGGTAGGAGACGCTGTTCGTGCCATTGTTGCCCGTCGCGGCCACCAGCAGCGCCCCGGCAGCATAGGCGCTGCGCACGCCCCCCTGCAACGTCTCCGAGTGGGGGCCGGCAAAGCTGAGGTTAATGACAGAAGCTCCATTGGCGATGGCGTATAGCATGCCCTGGGAGACGTGGAAGTGGTCGCCTGCGCCTTCTTCGTTGAGCACCTTCAGGGGCAGAATGCTGACGCCGGGCGCCAACCCGGCCACGCCGAGGCCGTTGTTCAGTTTGGCAGCGACGATGCCCATCACATGTGTGCCGTGGCCGTGATCGTCGTCGGGATCAGAGTCGTCGTTGACGAAGTCGTATCCGGCCAGGAGGCTGGCGCTGAGGTCTGGGTGTCCCGTGTCCACGCCGGTGTCGAGCACAGCGACGATGACCCCCGGCTGGCCTGTGCTCAATGCCCACGCCGCGGGTGCTTCGATGCGACTCATGTTCCACTGCTTGGACCAGTCAGGGTCGTTGGGTTGCACAGCATCGCTGCCGGCGGCGTAGACGAGATAGTTGGGCTCGGCGTAGGCGATGAGCGGGTGCTGGCGCAGCCTCTCAATGTATGTCCATTCCTCGCCAGAGGGCACGGCCAGCCGCGCCACGCGCAGCGGCGGGATTTCCTGCACAACGGTTAGCCCGGCCAGTGTGATGGTGGCGCGGGCAGAGGCGGCCGTCGCCGCATCCCGCCATTGCACGAGGATCTCGCCGCGGACGTAGGGGGCGGTGGCTACTGAGGGCGTCTCGGACGGGTTGCCCAGCCCGGCCGCGCTCGCGGGGGCCAGGATCAACAGGCAGAATGCCAGCAGTACGTTCCGGATACGGATTCGCTTGGACATGGAGGCTCCTTACCAGTGCTGAGACGCATTATAC
>JACNHM010000588.1 GCA_014383605.1 Chloroflexota bacterium | reverse complement strand
GCCGCAGCCACGTCGTGGGCATCTGAGAGGATGCCACGGCGACCGCATTCACAGCCGCATTCACAGCATGGAGGAAACAGTACTGATGGAACGCTATCGCGTCCAACCCGGCAGCACAATCAACCTGAGGGAGTGGGACCCCAACGACACCAGTGGTTCCGATGGCGACAAGGGGGAGGGCAAAGATCAACTGGATGAGCTCAACGACGAGTTGGAGGAACTGCAGGAACTGCTCTACGCCGAGCACAAGCACAAGCTGCTGATCGTCCTGCAAGGCATGGACACCAGCGGCAAGGATGGCACCATCCGCCACGTCTTCGACGGCGTCAACCCCCAGGGCGTGCGCGTGGCCAACTTCAAGGTGCCCACCCGCATCGAGCTGGATCACGATTACCTCTGGCGGGTGCACCAACAGACCCCCGGCCGGGGCGAGATCGTCATCTTCAACCGCAGCCACTACGAGGACGTGCTGGTGGTACGGGTGCACAACCTGGTGCCGCCCGAGGTCTGGTCGCGGCGCTACGCCCACATCAACGAGTTCGAGCGTACCCTGGCCGAGGAAGGCACCACCATCCTCAAGTTCTATCTGCACATTGACCTGGAGGAGCAGAAGGAGCGGTTCCAGGCCCGCCTGGACGAGCCGCACAAGCGCTGGAAGTTCAAGCTGGGAGATCTGGAGGAGCGCCAGCTCTGGCCCCAGTACATGCAGGCTTACGAGGATGTCCTCAACAAGACCAGCGCGGCGTGGGCGCCCTGGTACATCGTGCCCGCCAACCGCAAGTGGTTCCGCAATCTGGTGGTGGGCACCGTCCTCGTGGACACTCTGAAGGGCTTGAACATGCGATACCCGGAGCCTGAAGATGACTTGGCTGGCGTGGTGATCGAGTGAATGTACGGAGGGAAACCCATGTCCGACCTGCACACACGCTTTGAGACCGCGACGCAAGAAGCCACGGAACTGCCCAAACGCCCCGACAACCAGACCCTGCTGAAGCTCTATGCCCTGTACAAGCAGGCTACCGTGGGTGATGCTTCCGGCGACCGGCCGGATTTCACCGATTTCGTCGGCCGCGTCAAGTACGACGCCTGGGCCAAGCTCCAGGGCACAGCCAAAGAAGAGGCCATGCAGGCCTACGTTGACCTGGTGGAGAGCCTTAAATGATGACCCGATACAAGATCATCGTCAACCCCACCTCCGGGAGGGGGACCGCCGAGGGGGCTATTCCCCTCATCGAACAGATGCTGCGCGGCCACGGCCTGGACTTCGACCTGGTGCGCACCGACCAGCCCTGGCACGCCGCCGACCTGGCCCAGCAGGCCGTCGCCGAGGGTTACGACGTCGTGGTCGCCGCCGGCGGCGACGGCACCGCCAACGAGGTGCTCAACGGCCTGATGCGCGCCCAACAAGCGGGAACCGGCCAGGCAGCCATGGGCATCTTGAGCGTCGGCCGCGGCAACGACTTCGCCTACGGCATGGACGTGCCCAGCGATCTGGCGGCCGGCTGCCGGGCGCTGGCACAGGATCACCGGCGCATGGTGGACGTCGGACGGGTCGCCGGCGGGCTGTATCCGCAGGGCCGCTACTTCGGCAACGGCGTGGGCATCGGCTTCGACGCCGTCGTGGGGTTTGTCGCTCTGGAGATGACGCGGCTGAGCGGCTTTCCCTCCTACATCGTCGCTGCCCTCAAGACCATCTTCCTGTACTACAAAGCCCCGCTGGTGCGCATCGAATACGACGACCAGACCCTCATCATGCCGGCGCTGATGGTCTCCATCATGAACGGACGGCGCATGGGCGGCGGCTTCATGATGGCCCCGGAGGGCGTGGTGGACGACGGCCTGTTCGACCTCTGCATCGCCGAGCAGGTCAGCCGCGCCCGCATCTTCGCCCTCATCCCTCGCTTCATGGCCGGCACGCAGGCCACGCAGAAGCCCATCAAAACTGGGCGCACGCAGCGCATCGTCGTGACCGCCGTGGAGGGCGTCCTGCCCGCCCACGCCGACGGCGAGACGCTCTGCACCGAAGGGCAGCAACTGGCTGTGGAACTGCTGCCGCGCCAGATCGAGATCATCTGCCAGCCGCCGGAGGCCAGCGCATGACCGTGACCCATCGCCTGGTGACCTCGACGATCAAAACACTGACCGCCCTCCTCTGCCGCATAGACGCTGGCCAACTGGCACGGGTGCCGGAGCGCGGCCCGCTCATCCTGGTGGCCAATCACATCAACTTCCTGGAGGTCCCCGTGCTCTATCCTCGGCTGCAACCGCGGCCGGTGGCCTCCTTCGCCAAGGCCGAGACCCGGGACACGCCCGGCCTGCGCTTCCTGGCCGACCTGTGGGGCGCCATTCCCATACGCCGTGGCGAACCCGACCTGACCGCCCTGCGCCAGGGGCTGGCCGCGTTGCAAGCGGGCTACATCGTGGCCGTCGCGCCCGAGGGCACGCGTAGTGGGCACGGACGGTTACAACGTGGTCATCCGGGCGTGGTGCTGCTGGCCTTGCGCAGCGGCGCGCCCCTGCTGCCCATGGCCTGCTACGGCGCGGAGAACTACCGCCGCGACTGGCGCCGCCTGCGGCGCGCTGACTTCCACATTGTCGTAGGCCAGTCTTTCCATCTGCGGGCCGACGGAGTCAAAGTGACACGGGCGGTGCGCCAGCAGATGACCGGCGAGATCATGTACCAGTTGGCCGCGTTGTTGCCCCCAGCCTACCGCGGTGACTACGCGAATTTGGATGCCGCCACCGAGATTCATCTGCGCTTTCCCCCATCGTCGCAGAGCAATATCCGCCGCGCCTAGGGCCAGGAAGTTATGTCGAACATGTCCGACACATACTATCGCCAAAGAGCCGGCCGGCGCACGCGGTTCTGGATAGTGATCGCCGCCATTGTCGCCCTGGTGATCTGCACCATCCTGGCCGTGGTGAATGTCTTCCGCGACACCTGCACGAACAGCTTTGACCGCCAGCCGCGCGTCGTGCTGACCAGCTTCATCAATGCGGTGATCCGCGGCGACGACACGGGCGTCATTCGCTGCTGGGAACACAACGCCTACTACGACCTGGAAGCCGGCTGCTCTGAGATCTGCCTGTCGCGCATCCTGGGCACGCCCTACCAGGCCGTCGAGCTGGCGCTCAGCGAGCCGTACACCACGGAGGCGGGGCGAGCCAACATCCTGGCCACGGTGTCCATCGCCTGCCCCGGTAGCGGCGAGCAGCACAGCGGCGAGATCCTGCTGGACAGCGTGGGCGGCAACGTGCCCTGGAAGCATTGGAAGATCGTTCGCAGCGCCTTTGGTGGCCCCCTCTCCGCACCCTGGTGCAAGTAGAAGGGGAAAGAGCACCCCCGGCCGAGGAGATGCTCCATGAGCGATCAGATCATTGCATGCGTTGACTGTAGTCGGACGTTCGTTTGGAGCCACGGGGAGCAACGCTACTACCGAGAGCACAAGCTTTCAGCCCCCAAGCGCTGCCCGGCCTGCCGGGCACGCCGGAAACGGGAGAGCGATTCGGGAAGGCAAGGTGTCACGTCCTCGTCAGCCCAACCCCCTACCGCCGCCCAACGTAGACGCTCGCCAACAGACCAGAAGAAGCGCCGCACAAGACCATCACCTGTTCAGCAGCATGAAAGACAGATGCCACAGAGCACGAAGACGAAGGTCTACTTCGGCGTGGCCGCCTTTGTACTGGCCCTTGCCCTGTGGGCATTCCTACAATGGCGCTTCCACCCCGAGGTGGATGCGATGCTGTCATGGCTGCTGTCCATCTCCCTGGTCACGTTCCTGGCGTACGGCTTTGACAAGCTCACTGCGATCCTGAAGTGGACACGCGTCCCGGAGATCGTGCTCCTCTCGCTCACCATCGCCGGCGGCACCGTCGGTGCTCTGGCAGGGATGCTCCTTTTCCGCCACAAGACATCAAAACAGAGCTTCTTGCTCAAGTTCGTGCTGATCGCTGCTGTGCAGGTCATCCTGATCGTCGTCTACTACACCATGATCAGACGGTAGCCATGCCCCCAGCAAACTGTACCCAAGTACAACAGCAATCTCGGTCGTCAGCCCGATGACAAAGCCGTCTGGTTCTGCTAGAATGTAGACGAAACGTGAGATGCTGCGTCTACAGGAGCCACCCATGCAGAGCAATGCCAGTCCTTCAAGAATGAGCCTGCGCCACAAGCTGATCCTGGCCCACGGGGCGGTGACCCTGGGCGCCATCCTCGTCGCCGAGATGATCGCCCTGGGTGTCATGGCGCTGATCACCGGTCGCCCGCCGGTCGCCGAGAGCAGCGGCTGGGCCACGACGATCCTGGTGATGGCCATCGCCGCGCTGGCCGGACTGTTATTGGGCGCCTGGGCCAGCCGCCGCCTGGCCCGCCGTGTGCAGCGAGCCTTGGGCATCAGCCGCGCCTGGCTGCGCGGCAACCTCTCCCTGCGTATCGCCGACCCCAGCGGCGACGACCTGGGCCTGCTGAGCGAGCAATTAGACTTGTTGGCCGAGCACCTCGAACAAGACGAGCAGGATTTGGACACGCTGCGCGAACGCAACGCCCGACTCACCGATCAGGTGCGCGCCCTGACCGTGGTCGAAGAGCGCAATCGGCTGGCCCGCGAGCTGCACGACAGCGTCAAGCAGCACCTCTTCAGCCTGGCCATGACGGCCAGCGGCATCCGCGCCCGCTTCGACACGCTGCCAGATGTGCCGGACGACCTGGCCGAGATGGTGCGCGAGGTGGAGACGACGGCCCAGACCGCCCAGCGGGAGATGACCCGGCTCATCGAAGACCTGCGCCCCACCCCACTGCGCGAGCAGGGGCTGGCCGCCGCGCTGGACGATTACACGCTGCTCTTCGGCGCACGGGAACACCTCCTGATCTACCTGGAGATGCAGGGCAACGACGCGCTGCTGCCGGCAGCAGTGGCCGAAGCGCTCTACCGCGTCGCTCAGGAGGCCCTGCACAACGTGGCTCGACACGCCCGGGCCACCCGCGTGGACGTGCACCTGC
>JACNHM010000173.1 GCA_014383605.1 Chloroflexota bacterium | reverse complement strand
GGCGTGGCGGGGCGGGGGGGGGGGGGCCGCGGTCCCGGGCGGGCGGCCGCGGGGGGGGGGGGGGCGGCGGGGGGAGGCATGGGGAGAGCACCCCCGGCGGGTGCTGGTGGCCACCGACTCCCTCAGCGGGGGTACCACCCTGCAGCCCCGCTTCGCCGCCGTGATGCACTACGACCTGAGTGGAACCCCCCCCCGCCACGAGCAGCGGGAGGGGAGGGTGGACCGCTACGGCCAGCCCCGCCCGACCGTCCGTACCCTGACCTACTACGGCACCGACAACCAGATAGACGGCCTGGTATTAGACGTGCTGCTGCGCAAACATCGCACCATCCGCACCTCGCTGGGTATCTCCGTGCCCGTCCCGGGCAACACCAGCGAGCTGATCCAGGCCTTGATACAGGGGCTGCTGCTGCGGGGTACGCGGGCCGACCCTCAGCAGTTACGCCTGTTCGATCTCGCTGACCAGGCCTACGGGGAGATGCACACGCGCTGGGACGCTGTGGCCGAAAGGGAACGTCGCTCACGCACCCTCTTCGCCCAGCGTTCCATCAAAGTGGAGGAAGTGGCCAAGGAGTGGCAGGCCGTGCGCCAAGCCATCGGCACGGCCATAGACGTACAGCGCTTCCTGACCGAGGTGGTGCAGGTCCACGGTGGCCAGGCGAGTCAGAGGAACGGGACTCTGGAGGTCGGTCTGCCCAACAGAGCCGCCATCCGCGAGGCCTGCGCAGGGATGGAATCGTTCAGCGCTCGTTTCCAGTTGCCTGTGTCCGCTGGCGAGCTGTATCTGACCCGCACGCACCCCATCGTCGAAGGTTTGGCCGCCTACGTGATGGACGCCGCGCTGGATCCCTTGTTGGAAGGTTTGGCCCGTCGCTGCGGGGCCATCCGCACCGGCGCCGTGCAGAGACGCACCACTCTGCTGCTGGTGCGCATGCGCTACCACATCCTGGTCGCCACAGGCCGGGAGGAGAGAGCGCTGCTGGCCGAGGAGTGCCATCTGCTGGGGTTCACAGGGGCGCCGAATGGCGCCCAGTGGCTGCCGCCGCAGGAGGCGGAGGAGTTGCTGAACGCCCAGCCGGCCGCCAACATCACCCCCCAGCAGGCCACGGAGTTCGTCCGCCGCGTCATCGAGGGGTTCGGTGACCTGAGGGAGCCGCTGAACCAGGCGGCCGCGCAGCGGGGGCAGGAGTTGCTGGAGGCCCACCGCAGCGTGCGCGCCGCCGCCCAGATGCGGGGAGTGCGCTACGACGTGCGCCCCCACCTGCCGCCGGATGTGCTGGGGATCTATGTGCTATTGCCAGTTCTAGTATAGCTATGCCATGAGGGGAGGTTCATCAGTGGCAATCGAGGACGCAGTCGCTCGGGTGGACCAGTTCAAGGGCACTTCGCTGACCGAGACGATTGGCACGGTTGAGTCTCGGTTAGCACAGGCTAGCGTGGATACAGGTGAGGTAGATCGGGCCAATCGGTCTCTGGGCATCAACCTGGAGCTGCTGCTCGCCCTCGCTGATGTGAAACGAGCCAGTGCCGAGATTGTTGTGGTGATCCATGCCGTCGGCATCCTGTACGCTCTGCCGCACATTCTCCGGCCCACTGAGGTGGTCGAGGCACTGTCATTGGGCGCTGGCAGTGCTGGCAGTGACTTTGACCTTGTTACCGATCAGCGTATCGCTGAGTTCAAGTTCATCCATTGGCAAGGTGGGTCCGAAGCCATGCGCAAGAAGACGCTGTTTCAGGACTTCTTCAGGCTGGCTCGTGAAGACACCGACAAGGAGAAGTATCTGTATCTGCTCAATACTCGGATCCCTCTCCGATTCCTCCGTGGTCGTAGCAATACCACGAGATTGCTGGACCGCAACAGGCGCTTAGCCACCGACTTCGCACGGCGATACGGGCAGATGTATCGCACTGTGGGGGAGTACTACGAAGTTCACCAGGACCAGGTCCGTCTCGTGAACCTGGTCGAGGTCGTGCCAGGGTTCGATGCCTTCATGAACGGACTGCAATAGACGACGGCGGAAAACAGACGGTCTGAGCAACAGGCGAGACACATGCGAACCGTATCCCGCACCACTTTCACTACCGTCAAGACCGAGGGCGGCATCTTGCCCGCGGACCTGCTGCAGCGCGTGGCCGATGGTCAGGACCTGGAAGGTCTGCGGCCAGAAGACTATCACCTCTTGCCCAAGGAGCGCCTCAACGAGGCCATTACCCGCGCCTGGAACCGCTGCCTGTCCGCCTGGGCCAACTTCCGCCAGCAGCGGGAGCAGTTGCCGGCCGGCGACCTGGGCACCACCCTCACGCGGGAGCGCTGGCTGCTCATCCTCTTCCAGGAGCTGGGCTACGGCCGCCTGCCTTTCGTGGGCTCGCTATCCGTGAACGGCGCCGCTTACCCCATCAGCCACCGCTGGGATCACACACCGATCTTGCTGGTCAGCTTCCGGCAGGACCTGGATCGGCGGGGTGAGCTGGGGGGCGTCCTCAGGCGCAGCCCCCACAGCCTCCTGCAGGAGTTCCTCAACCGCTCCGCTGACAGTCTGTGGGGCTTCGTCAGCAACGGCCTCTGCCTGAGGCTGCTGCGGGACAACCTCAGCCTCACCCGCGCCGCCTACGTGGAATTCGACCTGGAAGCGATGCTGGAGGGGCAGGTCTACGCCGACTTCGTCCTGCTCTGGCTGCTGTGCCACCAGAGCCGGGTGGAGAGCGAGAGGCCCGAAGAGTGCTGGCTGGAGAGGTGGTCGCAGGCGGCCACAGAGCAGGGGGTGCGCGCCCTGGATGCGCTGCGCGATGGGGTGCAAGAGGCCATCGTGGCCCTGGGCCGGGGCTTCCTGGCCCACCGCGCCAACGCCGCCCTGCGGGACCGCCTCCGGGCCGGCGAACTGTCCACCGAGGACTACTACCGCCAGGTGCTGCGGCTGGTCTACCGGCTGATCTTCCTCTTCGTGGCCGAAGAGCGCGAGCTTCTGCTGCTGCCTGGCACGCCCGACCAGGCGCAGCGCCGCTATCTCGACTACTATTCCATCCGCCGTCTGCGGCTGCTGGCCGAGACCCGCCGCGGCGGGCCCCACGCAGATCTCTACCGCTCGCAGCGGCTGCTGTTTGGATTGCTGCGCGAGGGCTACCCTCCGTTGGGCTTGCCCGCGCTGGGCAGCTTCCTCTTCTCTGCACAGGCCACACCCGACCTGGACGCTGCCGATCTGGCCAACAGCGATCTGCTGGACACGGTGCGGGCCCTGGCCTTCAGCGTCGAGGGCCGCGTGCGGCGGACCGTGGACTACCGCAACCTGGGCTCCGAGGAGTTGGGCAGCGTCTACGAGTCGCTGCTGGAGCTGCACCCCCGGCTCAACGTGGACGCCGCGACCTTCGAGCTGACCGTGGCGGCGGGCTCGGAACGCAAGACCACCGGCTCCTACTACACGCCCACGTCGCTCATCCTCAGTCTGCTGGACAGCGCCCTCGAACCGGTCGTTGAGGATCGCCTGCGCCAGGCCGGGCTGGATGCTGCCGCCCGGGAGGCGGCCCTGCTGGACATCAAGGTGGTGGATCCGGCCTGCGGTTCCGGTCACTTCCTCATCGCTGCTGCCCACCGGCTGGCCCGCCACCTGGCCCGAGTGCGCACGGGCGAAGAGGAGCCGGCGCCGGCCCAACTGCGCCGCGCCCTGCGCCAGGTGGTGAGCCGCTGCATCCACGGCGTAGACATCAATCCCATGGCCGTGGAGTTGTGCAAGGTGGCTCTGTGGATGGAGACGCTGGACCCCGGCAAGCCGCTAGGCTTCCTGGACCGCAACATCCAGTACGGCAACAGTCTTATCGGCGTGACGCCGGGTCTGGACATCTCCAACGTACCCGACGATGCCTTCCAGCCGGTGACAGGCGACCACCGCGGGACGGCCACTGCCCTGCGCCGCCGCAACCGCAACGAGCAGCGGGGGGAGATGCACTTCCTGCGGGAGCTGTTTGGCGTCGAGGTGGACAGCGAGGCGGGCGAACTGGAGTCGGCGCTGGCCGAGGTGGAGGCCATCCCCGAAGAAGATCTGCAGGACGTGACGCTGAAGGCCCTCTACTACGAGGACTACCTGCAATCGGAGGCGTACCGGCGCAAGAGGGACGACTATGACCTGTGGACCTCGGCCTTCTTCTGGCCTATCCCCGAGGATGACGCCGAGTTGCTGCTTGCCCCCACCCAGGCCGAACTGGAGAAACGGAGGCAGTACTGGACGGAGAACGACGCGCTGACCCGGCGTGCCCGCCAGATCGCCGACGAGAACCGGTTCTTTCACTGGGAGTTGGCCTTTCCCACCGTCTTCGGCCGCGAACCCTCGGGCTTCGACGTCGTGCTGGGCAACCCGCCCTGGGAGCACACGGAGCTGAAGGAGAAGGAATGGTTCGCGACCAGGAGGCCGGACATAGCAGAAGCACGGACAGGGGCAGTTCGAAAGCGCATGATCGAGTCCCTGGCAGATGAAGATCCGCGGCTGTATCAGCAGTTCGTAGGAGCCAAGCGGGCTCACGACGGCATCAGCCATTTCGTCAGAAACAGCGGCGGGTACCGTCTCTGCGGCCGCGGACGCATCAACACCTACGCCGTGTTCGCCGAGTTGGCCCGCCACCTGCAGAGCCCAACCGGGCGGGTGGGCATCATCGTCCCCTCGGGCATCGCCACCGACGATACCACCAAGTTCTACTTCCAGGACCTGATGGATCGCCGCACCCTGGTGAGCCTGTATGACTTCGAGAACCGCAAAAAGCTCTTCCCAGCCGTCGATAGCCGCATGAAGTTCTGCTTGCTCTCGCTGACCGGTGGTGACCGGCCCGCCACCCGCGGGGCCGAGTTCGTCTTCTTCGCCCAGGAGGTGGCGAACCTCAAGGATGAGGAGCGGCGCTTCACACTCACCGCTGACGAGATCGCCCTGCTCAATCCCAACACCCGCACCTGCCCCATCTTCCGCAGCCAGCGCGATGCCGAGCTGACCAAGGCCATCTACCGCCGCGTGCCTGTCCT
>JACNHM010000585.1 GCA_014383605.1 Chloroflexota bacterium | reverse complement strand
CGCCCGCACCCAGCATCGCGAAACGCTCAACGATCGCTGCTCCGATTCCGGTCGCGCCGCCAGTGACGAGGGCCAATTGCCCATCAAATGATCCCATGTCCTTTTCTCCAATCAGATCTACGGATAGAGCAACACCTTTAACGACTGCTTTCCTTTCATCAACGCTAGGCCAGCATGGATCTCCTCCAGGGCCAGCGCGCACGCTACCACATCGTCGGCGTTGTATGTTTCGGGCCGCCGGCCGATTCGGGCCTCGTACAGGGGCTGTTGGAAGCGGAGCCAGGATCACATGAACGCGGGTGGGGTCGTGAGTCGGCCGGCCCATGAAGCCCGTCATCACGATGTCGGCGACGGACGACTCCAACATCGGCACGAAATCGGTCTCGCCGCGACACAGGAGCGCGACACGCGGGCGCTCGAAGCCGGGTTTTCGCTTGGGACGGGGGCATCAGGACAATCTCTGGGATTGCCGGGCGGACCACGTATGCCAGTGCCCGCCTAGACTAACTGACCATCTTGCATCCGCAGCACGTCGTCCACGTACGCGTCCACCAGTGGATCATGAGAGGCGAGGAGCATGGTCACATGCTCCTCGCGCACGATCTGACGGAAAAGGGCCAGGATCTCGCGGCCCGTGCCGCTGTCCAGCTCGCCTGTAGGCTCGTCCGCCAGGATGAGCTGTGGCCGGTTGGCCAGCGCGCGGGCGATGGCCACCCGCTGCTGCTGGCCGCCTGACATTTCATGGGGCCGGTGGTGGATCCACTTGTTCAGCCCCACGAGGTCCAGGCACTGCAGCGTACGCTTGTGGCGCTCCTTATGCCCCATGCCAGCCATGCGCAGCACGAGCTCCACGTTCTCGTAGGCCGAGATGGTGGGCAGTAGGCCGAAAGATTGAAATATGAATCCGACCCTTTTCCTTCGCCAGCGGGTCAGTTGCCGGTCGTTCAGCCGGGCAATCTCGGCGCCGAAGACGCGGACGGTGCCCGAGGTCGGGCGGTCCAACCCGCCGATACAGTTGAGGAGCGTGGTCTTGCCGCTGCCCGAGCGTCCCGTGAGGGCCACGAATCGCCCGGCGCGGATCTGCAACCGGACCCCGCGCAGCGCCTGCACCTCGCGCGTCCCGACCTTGTAGATGCGCCAGACGTCCAAAGCCTCCAGGACCACATCAGGATGGGTGTCGGCTGTTTGTTGGATCATGATGAACCTCGGTCGCGACCGGAACTGCGGGGCACAGTGGGCCCAGAGCTGCGGGACACGCGCTCCCGCTGGCACCGCCGCAGCAACCCCGCGAGGCCACCTGCCTTCGGCGCTGTCGCCAACTCGGCAGCCAGCTTCTCGGCCTCCTGCGGCTCGATGGCCACCATCGCCGGCCGGATGGCAATCTCTCCCTCGCGCAGCTCCAGGCGGACGCGCCCCTTGATGTGGAGCCGGTCGAGGTACTCCTTAGGCACCTGCAGACGACCTGCCGAATCAACCACGACCAGTTCCTGGAACCGCGGCTCTTCTGAGAAGCTGGCAACGGAGGGTGCCTCGCCCTCAATCGGGACCTCGGCAGTCGGCTCTCGAATCGTCTCGCTCGAGGTCCGCCCGTCGCGGATCGCAACGATGCGGTGTACGAGGTATGCGAGGTTCGGGTCATGGCTGACGATAATGATCGTCAGCCCGTAGTGCTCGTTCAGGCTCTGGAATGTCTTGTAGATCGTCAAGGCTTTGGCCGAGTCCACCTCACCCGTCGGCTCGTCGGCTAGGAGCAACGAGGGGTTGTTGGCCAGAGCTACGGCGATCGCCACCCGCTGCTGCTCGCCGCCCGACATCTGCTGCAGGTAGTGATGCCGGCGTTCGGCCAACTCGACTACGGCCAAGAGCTCCTCGGCGCGGCGGCGTTTCCCGCGGCCGGTCCGCCCTGCCAGGGTCATCGGGAGCATGACGTTCTCCAGGGCGTTCAGGCGGGGCACCAGGTTGCGCGCACCCTGCTGCCAGACGAAACCCACCTTGGCGCGCCGGTAGCTGTTGAACGCGAAGTCCGACAACTTGAGCAGGTCATGACCATCCACCCAGACGCGACCCGCTGAAGGGCGATCGAGCCCGCCCAGAATGTTCAGCAAGGTGGACTTGCCGCTGCCGCTCGCTCCCACCACCCCGAGCAACTCGCCGCGCTTGACCACCAGGTCGAGCCCCTGCAGAGCCACAACCTCCAGGTTGGCGACCTTGTAGATCTTGACCAGGTTGTCGCAGACAATCAGGTTATCGTCCATCTTCGACAACTCATACCGTCTCGCCGAGCTTGATGGCCTGATAGATCTTCATTCGCAGAAGCGCGAACGCCAGAACGGCCAAAGCTGTCACGAGCAACAACCCGAAGAGCACATAGATGCGAAGGATGGCCGGCCAGGCAATCTCGACCACGTAGGGAGGCACGCGTGCGGCGGCCTCGGTGCCGACTTGCAGGTAGGGGATGAAGAGATCGCTGATCCAGGCGCCCAGACCCGTGCCGGCGGCCAGCCCAGTGAGGATCAGGAAGACCAGCTCCCACAACAAGAACGAGGTCAATTGGCCGGCCGACAGCCCGACGGCGCGCAATATCCCAAGCTCGATGGTACGGCGGCGGAATGAGAAGAGCGCATAGAGGAAGAAGCCGAGCACGGTGAGCAGGGCAGCGGCGAGAAAGCCCACGGACAACACACCAAACAGCCCCTGGCGCTCTGGGCGGCGTTGCTCCTCCACGATATCGAGCCAAGGCGCATCCCATCTGATTATGCTGATCCCCATTGCCTCCACGTCCTTCGCAATCCGCTCGAAGTCGTCGCTGGAGCCGGTCTTCAGCCATACGTCGTACGGCATCTCGCCACCCAGTTGTTCAAAGTAGTAGTCCAGGTTGCCCACGAAGAGCGGACCATCTTCCGGATACCAGGTCGGAAAAAGATCAAACACTCCGGCGATCTGGAAGGCTATCTTCCCGCCGGAGCTGTATTCGGTGGCCTGCAGGCGCACGGTGTCGCCGATCTTCAGGGCAGATGCCGAGAGGGTGGGGCGCGAGAGCAGGACTGCCTCCGGAGTTGACGCCAGTGCGTTCATGAGGGCACCAAGTGATGAAGGGGCAAAATCGCGCCGCCAGAAAGCCACGCCGGGGAAATCTGCCCGGTCCACGCCGATGAAAGTCCCCAGGCCGTCTCCGCCCGCCTGCCGGGCGTCGACCGTGTACCGCCCCACACGGGCCGCCGCCTCGACCCCCTGCACTCTCAGGTGCTCGGACACTGGCAGGAACAGCCAGCGCGGCCCCTGGTTCGCTGAGCCGCCGCCCCAGGTTGCCCCCGCCGCCGCGCCGGATAACCCGTCTGCCGTCTCGACACTTTGGCCCAGTTCGTCCAGGCGTAGATCCGCGCCGATCCGGTAGTAGCTCTGGTCGTAGAGATGGTTGTCCAGGGTTTGCGCCAGGGAGGCCGTGAACGCCGACAGGCTCAGGGTCAGCACCAGCAGCAACAACGGCGCGGCATAGAAGCCCGGGACGCGCGCCAGGTGGCGAGTCGCCAGGAGAAACCCCACACTACGGGTGTGTGACACGACCCACACGATCCCCCTGGTAGCCAGGGGCAGAACGCGTAGGACAATCAGGGTCAGCGCAAAGACGCCAAGTGAAGGGATGAGAAAGAGCAGCGGATTCTGAAAGGGGTCATGGGGCAGACCGGCCCCGGCCCCCTGCAGTGCAACGACCGTGCCCTGTTTGCGTAGCAGGTGGAAGCCGTACCCGGTGGGGATCAGAAGCAACACGTCCAGCCACGTTCTTTGCCACCAGGGAGGACGCAGCGTACGCGCCCGTTCCTGTTTGTACGTGATGATGGTGTGGCGGGCAGCGCCTAGCGTCGGCACAATCTGGATGACGAGCGCCACCGCGGCCATCGCCAGGCCGAAGCGCAGGATCGAGGGTGACATGAGTAGCTGCGGCATATCCGTTGCGTCGCTGAACACCAGGAAGCTCTGCGTGCGGCCGATGGTCTTGGCGAACACCTGGCTGAGCGGCCAGCCGAGCGCCACTGCCAGGGCGTTCAGCACCAGCGCCTCCATGGCGGCGATGCCGACGACCTGGAAGGTCGTGCCGCCTCGGCTGCGCAGCACGGCGATCTCGTTGCGCTGCTGGCCGACGGTCAGCCCAACCACGAGGATGACGAACGCCAGGACCAGGCCGAAAATGGGAATGCTGAACGCGTAGAGCAGGATGCTGAGCAGGCTCGCGGCCGATTGGTATCTGAGCAGAGCCTTGGCAGGGGATACCTCGAGGATGACGTCGGGGAGAAGCTGGGCAGCCTTCTGGCTGACGGCGGTTATGCGTCCCAGCAATGACTCTGCGTCACTGGGACGGACGCCGGAGCCGTCCAGCACTAGGTACCAGAGGGCCAGAGAAATGGGCTCGGTCAGACTGGGGACAATCTGACCAGTGAATGTCTCCTCGGGCACGATGAAGACATCCGTCAGGGCCCAGGGCTTGTAGAACCAGTATTCGTCGAGCTCGTCGTTGGGTTGCCACACGCCGGCCACCTGCACCGGTATCTGCAGGGACGTACTGCGCGGCCCCATCTGGTCACCGAAAAGCAGGTACATCTCTCCGACCTGGGTTCCCAGCTTGGTTGCGAACTGAGCGCTGATCAGGATCTCGATCGGGTCGCTCAGCCGGCCGGTAGCGGCGGCCGGAAATCGCCCCTCCACTACCGTGATGTGGTTCGCGATGTCGCTGGCGGTGCCGAGACTGACCAAGGCCAGCCGGTTGCGGATGGTCAGGTATCCGCTGTCAACATTGCTGGGATACATCGAAAGGTAGTCCGTCTTGAAGAAGCGCACAACCAGCTTCTGGGGTAGTCCCAGATCGGCGGCTGCCTGGCCTGACAGGTAGGAGTTGGCTGCCAGCACGTTCTCCCATTTCGCTGGCTTGCCCGGGGAGGCGATCTGGCGGTACATGTAGGCGAACGGTGGCCGGATGTCCGTTGTTTGTATCGTGTCCGCCAGCGTAC
>JACNHM010000507.1 GCA_014383605.1 Chloroflexota bacterium | reverse complement strand
TTCCGGGGCTGGCCGCGCTGTTCAACAAGCTGGGCAAGCTGTACGATTCGATCTACGCTTTTCGTGATCGCAAGCGCACGCTGCTGCTGGTGCTGGCCATCTCGCTGCTCTTCCGGTTTGGGCAGGCCTGCAGCCTGTACGTGCAGGCGCTGGCCTTGCACGTGGACATCCCCTTCATCTGGCTGCTGATGGTCATCTCGCTCATCTCCGTGGTGACCTCGCTGCCGTTGTCGTTGAACGCCCTGGGCATCCAGGAGGGGGCCTTCGTGTTCTTTTTCGGCTTGTCCGGGATCGCTGCGCCGCAGGCGCTGGCGCTGGCCCTGCTCTCACGAGGAGTGAGGCTCGCCGTCAGTTTAGTGGGCGGGGTGATCACCCTGTTGGGAAAGTGAGGAACGGTGCAACCGCTGGCTGAAAAGGTGCTGATCATCGGGCTGGACGGCGGGACGTTCGACCTGCTGCGCCCCTGGGCGGAGGAGGGGCGGCTGCCCACCATCGCCCGGCTGTTGCGGGAGGGCGCAGCGGGCACTTTGACCACGACCATTCCGCCGGTCTCGGCCTCGGCCTGGGTCTCTTTCGCCACGGGCAAGAACCCCGGCCAGCACGGCGTGGTGGACTTCGTCTTCCCCCGCCAGGGCGGCTACGAGGTGGGCGTGTCCAACCGCAACTTCTGGTCGTCGAGGGCCTTCTGGAACGTCATCGCCGATGCCGGCCGGCCCGTGGGGTTGGTCAACGTGCCCATGACCTACCCGCCGGAGCGGCTTCCCGCCGGCGGCTTCGTGGTTAGCAGCTTCATGGCTCCCACCGCCGACAGCCCCTGGACCGAGCCGCCCACGCTGAAGGCGGAGCTGCACCAGGCTGGCGGCTTCCCCCTCTTCCTGCCCGAAGAGCACCGCTCCGGCCAGGTGGGACGCTTCATCGAGGACATGCGCAGCTTCGACGGCCAGCGGGCGCGGGCGGTGCTGTGGCTGCTGCGCCACAAACCGTGGGCTTGCTTCACCTTCGTCTTCGAGACCCCCGACACGCTGCAGCACGAGCTGTGGCACCTGCTCGATGCGGGCCATCCCCGCCACGACGCGGCGCTGGCTGCTCGCCATCGTGAGCAGATCGTCGCCTACTATGGTGAGGTGGACCGCACCCTGGGCGAGATGGTCGCCGCCGCCGGCGAGGACACGCTGGTCATCGTCATGTCTGACCACGGCTTCGGGCCGTTTCATCGCTTCTTCCACGTCAACAACTGGCTGATGGCCCAGGGGCTGCTCAAGCTGAAGCGCGGGCCGCTCAACCGGCTCAAGCTGGCCCTCTACCGCTTGGGCTTCACGCCCGTCAACGTGGTCAAACTGCTCAACTGGCTGCGGTTGAGCGGGCTGCGCAAGAACGTCAAGCGCGGCCGCGGCCAGGGGTTGCTCAAGCGGGCCTTCCTCTCCTTCCACGACGTGGACTGGTCGCGCACGCAGGCCTTCGCCATGGGCAACTTCGGCCAGGTGTACGTCAACACCCGCGGCGAGCGGCGGCAGGGCATCGTCGCCCCTGGCGAGGAGTATGAGGCCTTGCGGGAGCGCATCATCGCCGCCGCGGAGGAGCTGCGCGACCCGGAGACGGGGGATCGGGTCATCCAGCGGGCCTACCGGCGGGAGGAGATTTTCACTGGCGCGGCGCTGCGCCGCATGCCCGACCTGCTGCTGCACACCGACCGCTCCCGCTACGTCTCCTTCGGCCACGCCGATTTCGGCTCCAACCGGCTGATCGAGCCCAGCGTGGGCCAGACGGGGCATCACATGATGGACGGCATCCTGCTCGTGGCCGGGCCGGCGGTGCGCCCGGGCACATCTCTGGCGGGGGCGCGCATCGTGGACATCGCTCCCACGGTGCTCTACGCGCTAGGCTTGCCCATTCCGCCTGACCTGGATGGCCGCGTGTTGAGCGAAGCCTTCCTGCCGGAGCGGGTGGCGGCCAGCCCGCCTGTCTACGGCGAGGGCTCCACCGCGGCCGAGGCGGCGGGCGAGCATTACGCGGCCGAGGATCAGGAGACGGTGATCGGGCGGCTGCGGGCCATGGGCTACGTGGCGTAAATGAGCAAGGGAGCAAGGGCGCAAGGGCGCAAGGGAGCAAGATGTTCCGCCATCACTCACCGAACGCCGAACCATGAACACCGAACTCCGAACCCCGGACATCGAACCATGAGCCACAGATCACAGTTTTCTAAGCAGCGGATGTGGAACATCGCCATCGCCCTGGCGCTCTTTGCCTTGGCGCTGCTGCCGCGCGTCCTTACGCTGGACGCTTTCGTCACCTGGGACGAGCCGACCTGGGTCTTTCGCTCCGCCCGCTTCCTGGAGGCGTTGAGCGACGGCCGCTGGGCGGACACGGCGCAGGCCGGCCATCCCGGCGTGACCACCATGTGGTCGGGAGCGCTGGGCATAGTCCTGCACTCCGCCGCTGACCCCGCTGCCGGTCAGGCCCTGGCCGACGTCATCGCGGCCGGCGGACTGGATGTGCAAGACACCAGCGCGCTGCGGGTGCTGGGGGAGTTCCTGCCCCTGGCCCGGCTGCCGGTGGCCGTGCTGACGGCGCTGACCGTGGCCGCCTGCTACTGTCTGGCCCGACGGCTGTTCGGCCGTTCGGCAAGCTCAGGGCAAGCCTTGCTCACGGCGTTGCTGGCGGCGCTGCTGTTGGCCTTCGATCCCTTCTTCCTGGCCCACTCCCGCTTGCTGCACGTGGATGCGCTGGCCACCAGTTTCATGACCCTCTCGCTGCTCAGCTTGCTGGCGCATCTGGTGGACGGACGACGCCCCCGTGACGCGGCGCTGAGCGGCCTGGCCGCGGCGCTGGCCGTGCTCACCAAATCGCCCGCCGCCTTCATGGCCCCCTTCACGCTGTTGCTGGTCGGCGGCTACGGGCTGGCGGGCGTCGTGCAGCGGAGGCGGGGAGGGCCGGCCGCCGCGGGCGAAGGAGCAAGGGCTTTCCCCTGGCGCGGCCTGTTGCTCTGGGGCCTGGCCGCCGCGCTGGCGCTGCTGGCCTTCTGGCCGGCGCTGTGGGCCGACCCGCTACAGGCGCTGAGCTTTGTCCTGGGCACCGCCGAGCGACACGCCACGACGCCACACGTCAACAACTTCTGGTTCGGCCAGGTGGTGCGCGACCCCGGTCTGCCTTTCTACCTGCTGGCCTTCGCTTTCCGCCTGACGCCGGTCACCGGCCTGGGGCTGCTGGCGGTCTTGCCTCTGCTGACCCGACGCGGGCACCGCCGCACGTTGCTGCTGGTCCTGCTGAGCTACGTCGTGCTCTTTGTCCTGGCGCTCACGGCGGGGGCCAAGAAGTTCGACCGCTATCTGCTACCTGCCTTCCCGGTGCTGGATCTGGTGGCCGCCGTGGGCATCGTGGCCCTGCTGCGCTGGCTGGCGAGATGGAGAAAGATGGGCGAGCGGGCCGGCCGCGCCGTGCTGGTGGCGGGCATCGCCATCGCCGTGCTGGCACAAGCGGCGGGCACGCTGCCGCACCATCCCTACTACCTGACCTACTACAACCCCCTGCTGGGCGGCGGCCGCCGCGCCGTGCAGAGCATCACCGTGGGCTGGGGCGAGGGGCTGGATCAGGCCGTGCGCTATCTCAACCAGCAGCCCGATGCCGAGGAGCTGGAGGTGGCCGCCTGGGGCGTGGCCGGTGTGGCGCCCCTCCTGCAAGGCCACGTCCACGTCCTGGACGAACGGAGCGCCATCCTGGCCGACTATGTCGTGCTCAACGTGGGCGACGTGCAGTTCGGCTCGCCCTACGTCTTCGACTACTACGGCCAGGCCGAGCCTGAGCACGTCGTCCGCTTGCACGGCGTGGAATATGCCTGGGTCTACCGCAACGAGCGCTACGAGGAGCACCTGCAGGCGTTGGAACGGCTCATAGGCGATGAGGACCTGGTCGTCTTCGCCGGACGGAGCCAGTTGAGCAAGCGCTGGCCCCCGGAACGGCCCCGCCTGGTGCTCGACCCCGCCGGCGACGAGGCGCAGATCGCCCAGGCTCTGAACGAGGCGGCGCGTCCGGAGCGCACGGTGTGGGTCGTGGCCTTCGCCGGGGATGATGCGGAGCGGGACGTGGTGCGGCGGCAGCTCGATACGCACGCGCTGCGCCTGGCCGAGCACACGCTGCCGCCGTTGGCGGTCACAGCCTATCGCATCCTGCCAGAGACCACCTTTGCGCCGCTGCGGGCGGATGTGCCGGTGGAGGCCAGCTTCGCCGGACGCTTGAGCCTGGTGGGGTTGGGCCTGAGCGGGATGCAGCTTGTGCCATCGCAGAAACTGGACATAACGCTGCGCTGGCAGGCCATCAACCCTGTGGAAGAGGACTACACCGCCTTCGTGCACCTGCTGAACGAGGAGGGCAACCGGCTGACCCAGCGCGACGAGCGGTTGCTGGATGCGGCTGGCCAGCCCACGTCAGCCTGGGCCGAAGGCGAACCGCACCAGATGCGCTTCCTGCTGGACATCCCGGCCGATGCCCCGCCGGGCGACTACGTGTTGGCCGTGGGGCTGTACCAGGCGGGTACGGGCGACCGGCTGTGGCTGGATGGGGTCAAGGGCTTGCAGGACGACACCGTCTATCCGCTGGCGGTGGTGCATGTGGCTGCGCCGTGAGGTTTGCCCGGCGCACAGGCAGCTTTTTCGTGGGGTGGAACTACAGCACTTCCCGTTCGATCTCTTCGATCAGGAAAGGCAGGTTAGGCTCACCAAGAGGAACCTGTCTCTGAGGGCATAGACAAACCGGCCGTATTCGTAGAGAGAAGAAAGCACCTCAGGCGCCCGCCGGCACAGCATAGGGTGTCAGGGCCACGCTCTCTGGCGCTGACACTCGCAGCGTGCGCAACATACTTTCCTTCAACTCATCGTACTTGCGCTTGCGTCGTTGTCGCATCCCGTAGAACGCTGCCCAACTACCATAATCATTGATCTCTTCGATTTCTTCGTCCCGGAGCGAGCCACTGATGTACAGTTCATAGAAATCCTCAGAGAGCAAGCCATATTTCT
>JACNHM010000581.1 GCA_014383605.1 Chloroflexota bacterium | reverse complement strand
GAAGTTGGAAGTTGGAGGTTGGAGGTTGGATATCGAACCTCCAATCTCCAACCTCTAATCTCCAACCTCTAATCTCCAACTTCCACCGGCCCGCCAATCCGCCCCAGCACTGCCGACGCCGCCGCCACCGCTGGGTTGGCCAGGTACACCTCGCTCTCCGGGTGACCCATGCGGCCCACGAAGTTGCGGTTGGTGGTGGAGACGCAGCGCTCTCCAGCGGCCAGCACCCCCGTATGTCCGCCCAGGCAGGGGCCGCAAGTGGGCGTGCTCACCACCGCTCCGGCCTCGACGAAGGCCTCGACCAGACCTTGACGCACCGCCTCCAGGTAGATGGCCTGGGTGCCGGGGATGACGATGCAGCGGATGTGGGGATGCACTTCCCGTCCTCTGAGCACCTGGGCCGCAGCCTGCAAGTCCTCCAGCCGCCCGTTGGTGCAAGAGCCGATGACTGCCTGATCAATCGGTATCTCGCCTACCTGGCTCAGGGGGCGAGCGTTGCTAGGAAGGTGGGGGAAGGCGACTTGAGGTTCCAGTTCAGAGACATTGATCTCGATCACCTGGGCATAGCTGGCATCTGCATCGCTTTCGTAAGCCGTGTAGGGCCGCCGGGCACGGGGTTCGACGTAGGCGCGGGTTTTCTCGTCGAAGGCGAACAGCCCGGCCTTGGCTCCAGCTTCGATGGCCATGTTGGACATGGTGAAGCGGCCATCCATCGAGAGGGCATCCACCGCTTCGCCGCTGAACTCCATGGCCTGGTAGCGAGCGCCATCCACGCCGATGAGTCCGATGGTATGGAGGATGAGGTCCTTGCCGCCCACCCACTTCGGCAGTTGGCCGTGGTAGACAAACTTGATGGTCTCAGGCACTTTCATCCAGATCTTGCCGGTGGCCATAGCCACAGCGATGTCGGTGGACCCCATGCCGGTGGCAAAAGTCCCCAACGCGCCGTAGGTGCAGGTGTGGGAGTCCGCTCCGACGATCACCTCGCCGGGCAGCACCAGGCCCTGCTCTGGCAGGAGCACGTGCTCAATGCCCACCCGCCCCACTTCGAAGTAGTGGGTCAGCTTTTGGCGTCGCACGAAATCACGCAGCACCTTGCACTGTTCGGCCGATTTGATGTCCTTGTTGGGAGTGAAGTGATCGGGTACCATGATCACTCTGTCCCGATCGAAGACCTGCTCCACGCCGATGCGGTCGAACTCCCGAATGGCGATAGGGGCAGTGATATCGTTAGCCAAGACTACGTCCACATTGACGTCAACGAATTGTCCCGGTTCTACGAATTCCACGCCCGCGTGTGCCGCCAGAATCTTCTCAGCCATTGTCATGCCCATAACATCTTCCGCTCCTCTCGTCACTCGTTGACTCGTTAATACTACAACCGCAGTTGCTCGAAATGTCATTCTGAGCGACCGCAGGGAGCGAAGAATCTCGTTCCTGGCTGGCAATTCGTCATTGCGAAACGAGATTCTTCGTCGCTCCTACTAAGAAACAAACTTGGTACCTGAGAAAGTTCACTGGAGTGCGGACGCAAGTCCGCCCCCGCAGGCTTGCGCCTGCACTCCGGTCCGCAATCCTCAAGGGCTGAAGCAGGTTTCTTACACAATGAGTAGCGCGACCGCGCTATGGAGCAGCTCAGAATGACAAAGTGTGGTTGTAGTATCAACCCGTTGCCGCATTCCCCTGAAGCGCCGCCTCGCGTCGAGCAGCCAGCAACCGATTGAGAGCGAACATGTAAGCCTTGGCGCTGGCCACCACGATGTCGTTGTCTGCGGCGCGACCGCTGAAGACGCGCCGCTCCACGCCGTTCTCGCTGACAGGATCGTCGGCCTCGATGCGGATGGTCACCCGACCCACGGCATCAATCCCTTCGGTAACGGCCTGGATGGAGAACTCAATGAGCTCGTTCGGCTCGCCGATGACGCGGTTGATGGCCCGGTAGACGGCGTCCACTGGGCCGCTGCCGTGGTCGGCGTCGCAGAAGACCTGGTCGTTTGGCCCCCGGATGCGGACAGTGGCGGTGGGGATGCTGTGGTCGCCGCAGGAGACCTGGATGTGTTCCAGGTGATAGGTCTCCTCAAAGAACACCTGCACCTCGTCGGCCACGATGGCTTCCAGGTCGCGGGTGTCCACCGTCTTTTTCTTGTCGGCCACCTCCAGGAAGCGGTGGTACACTTTCTCGAACTGGGCCTCGTCGTCCAGGCTATAACCCAGTTGCTCCAGGCGGTGGCGCAGACCGTGTCGCCCTGAACGGGCGGAGAGGATGATGTCCGAATCGGGCACGCCGACGTCGCGCGGATTTATGATTTCGTAGGTAGTGCGCTCCTTGAGCACCCCATCCTGGTGGATGCCGGACGAATGGGCGAAAGCGTTGGCTCCGACGATGGCCTTGTTGGGCTGCACCATGATGCTGGTCAGATTGCTCACCAGCCGGCTGGCGGGGTAGAGCAGGCGGGTGTTGATGCCGGTGGTCACGCCAAACACATCACGGCGGGTGTGCAGGCCCATCACCACTTCCTCCAGCGATGTGTTGCCAGCTCGTTCACCGATGCCGTTGATGGTGCACTCCACCTGGCGAGCGCCATTGACAACGCCCAGCAGCGAGTTGGCCGTGGCCATCCCCAGGTCGTTGTGGCAGTGCACGGAGATGGTTGCCCGGTGGATATTGGGGACGTTTTCTGTGATGCTCCGGATCAACGCGCCCCATTCCTGGGGAGTGGTGTAGCCCGTGGTGTCGGGGATGTTGACCACGGTTGCGCCGGCCTCAATCACCGCCTCCAGCACGCGGTAGAGATACTCAGGATCGGCCCGGCCAGCGTCCTCGGCATAGTACTGCACGTCCTCGACGAAGCGTTTGGCGTATTTGACCGCCTCCACGCCCTGCTCCAGCGCCTTCTGGCGCGTGGTGCGCAGCTTGTGCTCGATGTGGACGTCGGACACGCCCAGGCCGGTGTGGATGCGAGATCGCGCCGCTCCCTGCAACGCTTCGGCGGCCACGTCAATGTCTTTTTTATTGGCCCGTGTCAGGCCACAGATGATGCAGTTACGAATCTCCTGGGAGACGCGCTGCACGGCCCTGAAGTCGCCCGGCGAGGAGATGGGAAAGCCAGCCTCGATGATGTCCACGCCCATCTGCTCCAACAGGTGAGCGATTTCAACTTTCTCCTCTACGTTGAGGGCCGCGCCGGGTGATTGCTCTCCATCGCGCAGGGTAGTGTCGAAGATCATGACTCTGTCCATTGGTAATCGTTATTCCTCCGATTTCTAGTGATTTTTGGAGCAAGCCTTTAAGGTCAACAAGGTCGTCTTCTGTCAACGACACCACCCCCTTTCCGTTATCTAACCTCTAACCTCTAACCTCTAACCGCCAACCTCTAGCCCCTCCAATTTCTCCGGCCGAAGGGCGCGAACCGCAGCGCCCGCTTGCCACATCTCTGATTCCCGCATCTCGCGCAGTTCCGCGTCCAGCTTTACCTTGTAATCGGGCGCGCTGTTGGCTGCGAGGACGATCCGCGTCTGCTCACCAGAGACAACACTGGCGTACAGTTCCTCAAACACCGGCATGACCGCCTCTCGGAACCTGTGGCGCCAGTCGAGCGCGCCGCGCCGTGCCGTCGCGCTGCAATTCTCGTACATCCAATCCATGCCATTCTGATCAACCAGCCGGATCAGGCTCTGGGTCAGTTCCTCGACGGTCTCGTTGAACGCCTCGCTTGGGCTATGCCCGTTCTGGCGGAGGGTGGCGTACTGGGCTTCCATGATGCCGGCGAGGGCGCCCATCAGCACCCCTCTTTCCCCCGTGAGGTCGCTGTGTACTTCTTTCTCAAAGGTGGTGGGGAAAAGGTAGCCCGAACCAACCGCGATGCCGATGGCAAGGGTTCGCTCCAGAGCACGGCCCGTGTAGTCCTGATGCACGGCATAGCTGCTGTTGATGCCGCTGCCGGCCAGAAAATTGGCCCGCACGCTGATCCCCGATCCCTTGGGCGCCACCATGATGACGTCTACAAACTCAGGGGGAACGACGCCTGTCTGATCGCCATACACGATCGAGAATCCGTGAGAGAAGTACAGCGCATCGCCCTCCTTCAGGTGGGGCTTTATCTGGGGCCAGGTCATCATCTGAGCCGCATCAGAGACCAGGTACTGAACAATGGTGCCTCTTTCCGTGGCTTCTTCGAGAGAGAAGAGCGTCTTGCCGGGCTCCCATCCGTCCCGCAGGGCCTTTTCCCAGCAAACTTGGTCACCGTCCCACTGTCCTACGATGACGTTGATGCCGTTCTCCTTCATGTTGAGAGATTGGGCCGGGCCCTGCACCCCATAACCCAGGACGGCGACAACTTCATCGCTCAGAACTTCACGAGCCTTCTCCAGTGGGAACTCGTCTCTCATGACGACCTCTTCCACTGTCCCTCCAAAATCAATCTTGGCCATTCTTATCCTCCTTTGTCTGGAAGTTGGAAGTTAGAAGTTGGAGGTTGGAAGTCCAATCTCCAATCTCCAATCTCCAATATCCAATCTCTAATTCTTCTGCCCATTGTTGCCGCGCACCATCGCCAGGCGGCCCGTACGCGCCAGTTCTCGAATGCCGAAGGGGCGCAACAAGCTGGCCAGAGAATCCACCTTGTCCTCTGTGCCGGTGATCTCTATCGTGAGCGAATCGGCAGCCACATCCACCACCTTGGCTCGGAAGATGTCCACCAGGCTGGTGATCTCAGAGCGGGTGGCGGCGCTGGCCGCTACTTTGATCAGGGCCAACTCCCGGATCACCGCCGGCTCGCCGGTCACGTCGGTGACCTTGGTGACGTTGATCAGCTTGTAGAGCTGCTTCTCCACCTGCTCGATGATCGTCCTGTCTCCTTCGGTCACGATGGTCATGCGGGAGATGCCCGCTGTCTCGCTGTGGCCGACGGTCAGGCTCTCGATGTTGAAGTTGCGGCGGCGGAAAAGGCTGGAAATCCGGTTCAGCACGC
Source organism: Chloroflexota bacterium (assembly GCA_014383605.1). The sequence continues at coordinate 40 of JACNHM010000581.1, read as the reverse complement.
CGGGTTTATCTTCCATCAAAGCTACCAGAGTGTGTCTCAT
>JACNHM010000273.1 GCA_014383605.1 Chloroflexota bacterium | reverse complement strand
GGGTGGACTGACCGAGGAAGACAACCTGTGGCTTGCGTGTTCGCTCTGCAACGAAAACAAAGGCATCCGCACGGTTGCGCTGGACCCGCTTACAGGCGAAATGGCGCCGCTGTTCAACCCACGCCGTCAGGTCTGGCAAGAGCATTTTGCGTGGATAGCCGAGGGCGACCGCATCATTGGCTTGACAGCGATCGGACGCGCAACGGTCATTGCACTAAATCTGAATCGGCTATCGCTTGTCAAAGCACGTCAAGTATGGGTGGCGGCAGGCTGGCACCCGCCGAAAAAATAGGCCAGACAGAGTCTGTTGAGAGCGGTCTGAGGTGAACTATGTCCGAACCTGATCTTTTGCAACGCCAACGTGAAATCCTGCGCACCTTTCGCCAGGCCACAGCCACGCGTGCCCAGGTCGAGGCCGATGCCGAAGCCCGACGCGAGGCCGACTGCGCCGCAGCCGATGCCGCCTTGAACAAGGTCCAGCAGGAAGCCGAAACGCAGCGGGCCAAAGCCGAAGCCGACGCCGAAGCCCGTCGCAAGGCTGAGCAACAGGCCGCCGTCGCCGCACTGAACCAGGTCCGGCAGATTGCCACTGCCGAATTAGCCGAAGCCCGCCAGGCCCAGGAGACAACCAAGGCTGCTTTGGCCCAGGTTGACCTGCAACACCTGCTGGAGCAACCCCAGCCTGCTTCAGTCGATCTCTACCCTGGCGCCAATCGGGGCCAAGAACTGGTCGACTGGGTTTCCGTGGCCACTACGACCCCGCCTCCCCCTTGGAGCATTCAGGCCCGCATCAAGGCATTGCAACGATGGCGGGAAGGAAGCCCAAGGCAATTGGCGGGCATTTTGGGTGTGCTTATCCTCTTTCTTGCTATCGCCATCATCGCGGGAGGGCTCAAACCCTGTCGGTGGTTAGACTCCCTTCTGGGCCACCGCAGTGACTGCCCGCGCGCCCTCAGCGGGCATGGGGACTTGGTGACTAGCGTGGTCTTCTTGCCAGACGGCCAGACCCTGGCTTCGGGGAGCAGAGACGAGACGGTGAAGTTGTGGGACGTAACCAGCGGACAGGAACTGCGTACCCTCAGCGGGCATACGGGTGCGGTAAATAGCGTGGCCTTCTCTCCCGACGGCATGACCCTGGCTTCGGGGAGCAGAGACGAGACGGTGAAGTTGTGGGACGTAACCAGCGGACAGGAACTGCGTACCCTCAGCGGGCATACGGGTGCGGTAAATAGCGTGGCCTTCTCTCCCGACAGCAAGACTCTGGCCTCGGGGAGCAGGGACAAGATGGTGAAGCTGTGGGAGGTGTTCAGCGGGCGGGAGGTGCGCACCCTCAGCGGGCATAGTGACACAGTATTGAGTGTGGCCTTCTCTCTCGACGGCAAGTTCCTAGCCTCGGGAAGCGGTGACAACACAGTGAAGCTGTGGGATGTGTCCAGCGGGCAAGAAGTGCGCACCCTCAGTGGGCATACGAGCTGGGTGAGTAGCGTGACCTTCTCCCCCGACAGCAAGATCCTGGCCTCGGGGAGCGGTGACATGATGGTGAAGCTGTGGGAGATGTCCAGCGGGCGGGAGGTGCGCACCCTCAGCGGGCATAGTAACGCAGTATTGAGCGTGGCCTTCTCTCCTGACGGCAAGACCCTGGCCTCAGGGAGCTATGACAACACAGTGAAGCTGTGGGATGTGTCCAGCGGGCAAGAAGTGCGCACCCTCAGCGGGCATAACGACCAGGTGTGGAGTGTGGCTTTCTCTCCCGACAGCAAGACTTTGGCCTCGGGGAGCAGGGACAAGATGGTGAAGCTGTGGGGAGTCGAGTAGGCTCTGCGGCGTGTTTTTCTGGAGGTCTCTCATGGCATCTGAACCTGAAATGATCCAACAGATTCACTCCCAAGTCACTCGCTTGGTGCAGGCTGTGGCTAATGCTGAGTTCTGGCACGATCGCTGGCTGGAGCAGGCAAGAGAGGAATATCAGCAGTGCGGCTCAGCCGCGGAAGGTGGCTACCAGCAAGCCATAGCCGAGGCTCGCTCCGCATACGAGCGCCAATTGCACCGGGCAATCCAGCAGCATGAACGCCAGGCGTCCGAGGCCGAAACTAGCTACGATCAGGTCGTGTCCAAGGCTCACGGGGACTATGAATCAGTGATTTCGGGGCTGATTGAGGACGCCAAGACCCTCTATCAATCCGGCGGTCTACAGGCTGTCCCCTGGGATGATATGCTCTGGAGGTCATGGGCGTCAGCGGCAGAGGGCAGTGTTCCTACGTTCACTCGCGTCGGCCAACTGGTGGAGGCCGGGCAATGGCATGGTCTTACCCTACCTGCTCTCCTCCCTCTTGTCGGCGGTGATAACGTGTTGCTCAAAGCCTCCGGCGCAGCCAAAGCCACGACTGCACAGGCCGTCCAGTCCCTGATGCTGCGACTCCTGGCAACTATGCCGCCCGGCAAATCACGTTTCCTTCTGGTTGACCCCGTGGGTCTAGGCCAGAACGTGGCCGCCTTCATGCACCTGGCCGACTATGACGAGAGCTTGGTGAGTGGTAAGGCCTGGACTGAACCGCAACACATCGAGCAGCAGTTGGCCGACTTCTCTGCGCACATGGAGACGGTCATCCAGAAGTTCCTGCGGGACAGATACCCCTCCATGGAAGCCTACAACGCCGACGCGGGCGAGGTAGCTGAACCTTACAGGGTGCTGGTGGTAATGAACTTCCCGGTGAACTTCACCGATGCTGCTGCTCGTCGCTTGGTGAGCATCGCCGCCAACGGCCCCCGCTGTGGTGTCTACACCCTGATCACTGTGGATACCGAGCAACCTCTGCCCCACGGCTTCAACCTGGCCGACCTGGAACGGACCGCCACCGTCATTACCTGGGACGGGCAGCGCTTCGTCTGGCAGGACAGGGATTTCAAGGACTGTCTTCTGGAACTGGATGAGGCACCACCCGCTGACCTCTTCAACCGCATTATCCCAGCCATCGGCACCGCTGCCAAAGAGGCCAGCCGGGTGGAAGTGCCCTTTGAGAGAATCGTCCCGGGGCCCGAACTCTGGTGGCGCGGCGACACCCGGGACGGCCTCATTGCACTTTTGGGTCGGGCCGGGGCGACTAAGGTGCAGGCACTTAACCTGGGGAAAGGAATGGCCCAACATGCCCTGGTAGCCGGAAAGACGGGGTCTGGCAAGTCTACTTTGCTCCACACCCTGATCGTCACCCTGTCCCTTACCTATTCGCCCGACGAGCTGGAACTCTACCTGGTGGACTTCAAGAAGGGCGTGGAGTTCAAGACCTATGCCATCCACGAGCTCCCCCATGCCCGTGTCGTCGCCATCGAGAGCGAACGCGAGTTTGGTCTGAGCGTCTTGCAGGGATTGGACACTGAACTTACGCACCGAGGTGACCTTCTCCGAGCTGCTGGCGTGGATCACATCGCCAACTACCGACAGAAAACCGGCCGGAGGATGCCCCGCGTCCTCCTCATCGTGGACGAGTTCCAGGAGTTCTTCATGCAGGACGACGCTGTTGCCTCCCAGTCGTCGCAGATTCTGGACCGATTGGTACGGCAAGGCCGAGCCTTTGGTGTCCATGTGCTGCTAGGTTCTCAAACTCTTGCCGGAGCCTACACCCTGGCGCGCAGCACTATTGGCCAGATGGCGGTGCGCATTGCGCTGCAATGTAGCGATGCCGACTCGCGCCTGATCCTGGGTGATGACAACGCGGCTGCACGACTTCTCTCCCGTCCCGGAGAGGCCATCTACAACGATGCCAATGGCTTGGTGGAGGGCAACAATCTCTTTCAGGTAGCCTGGCTGCCCGATGACAAACGCGATCGCTACCTGGCACAGGTGCGGTCGCTGGCGGAGGAACGGGACTACCAGCCGCCCCAACCGCAAATTATCTTCGAAGGCAACGCTCCAGCCGAAGTGGAGAAGAATCGCCCGCTACATGACTTTCTGGCCGCTCCTGGTTGGCCCACCCCGTCCCGTCGTGTCTCTGCGTGGCTGGGGGATCCCATTGCCATCAAGGAGCCGACAGCGGCCCACTTCCGCCGCCAGACTGGGGGCAACCTGCTCATCGTGGGCCAGAGGGATGAACAGGCCATAGGCGTGCTGTCCACAGCCCTGGTCAGCTTGGCTGCTCAGCACGCGCCAGAGATGGCGCGACTCTACGTGCTGGATTTCAGTTCGGTGGATGCGCCGTATGCGGACCTTTTCCCTCACCTGGCCGATTTACTGCCCCATCCAGTGCAGCGGGGCCGCCGTCGAGAGCTTCCAGGGATCATTGGGGAAATCGCTGCCGAAGTGGACCGTCGGCTAGAGGAAGGAGAAACAGCACTTTGGGAGAAGCCAGCCATTTACCTTTGCATCTACGGGTTGCAGCGCGCTCGCGACCTGCGGCAGGAGGAATCTGGGTTCTCTACCTTTAGTGGGGCTGAAGAAAAGCCCCCGCCCACCCCGGCTCAGCAATTCTCCACTATCCTGCGGGAAGGTCCCGACCTGGGCGTGCATACTCTGGTCTGGTGCGACACGTATACCAACCTTACCCGCACGTTGGATCGGCGGGCGTTACGTGAGTTCGGAATGCGGGTTGTCTTCCAAATGAGCGCGGAAGATTCAGCTAACCTGATTGACACCCCTGCGGCGAGCAAGCTGGGGGCGTACCGAGCTATGTTCTACAGCGAGGATGAAGGACGGCTGGAGAAATTCCGGCCCTATGGCATCCCGGAAATAAGCTGGCTGGAGGCAGTAGGCCGGCAATTGCAAAAACCTATCGGCTGCTCATAACGTCATGGACAAACCGAAAAACAAGTACTATGTCACTCTCAAGCCCTCGGGCAATCGAATAGAGGTCGAAGCTGGCACACTGGTGTCCGATGCTATCGAAGAGGCTGGGCTGGAGCTTAACCTGCCCTGCGGCGGCCAGGGGCGCTGTGGGCGCTGCAAGGTGGTGGTCGAAGAGGGCCAGGTCAAGCGCCGCTCCATCAGCCGCCTCTCCCAGACGGAGTTGGAGCAGGGCT
>JACNHM010000365.1 GCA_014383605.1 Chloroflexota bacterium | reverse complement strand
GCCGTCCTGCCTCACGAAGCGCCTTCAGAGCGCCGATGGCCATCATGTCGCTGGCGACGAAGACAGCGCTGGGGGAGACAGGTAGCAACCGTTGCATGCCCACCACGCCGCTGGCCTCGGTGAAGTCCCCTTCCACGATCAACTCCTCCTCCACGGGAATACCGCGCGCCTCCAGCGCCTGACGGTAGCCGCTCAGGCGGTCCTGTCCGGCGATCATGTCCAAGGGGCCGGTGATGGTGGCGATCCGTTCGTATCCCAGGCGGATCAAATGCTCAACTGCCATCCGTGCCCCGCCGACGTTATCAACGTCCACGTAGTGGACTCGTTCGTCCGGATACTGCCCCACGGAAATGAAGGGGATCTGGTCGCGCAGCAAATTGGGAATGAAGGGATCGTTCAATGAGGTCGAAGCCACGATCACACCATCCAGATAGCCGTTGCGTAGAATGCGTTGGTACATCTCCTGCCGGTCGGCAGGGGCAGTGAACAAGGAGAGCATTAGTTGATACTGGTGAGCATTGCAGGCCTCGGTGGCCCCGCGCAGCAGGAGGGGAAAGAAGGGGTCGGTGAAAAGCGTCGTCACCGCTTCGGGGATGACCATGCCGATGATCTGGGTGCAGCGGGTGACCAGGCTGCGCGCGGCGGCGTGGGGCTGGTAGCCGACCCGACGGATGACCTCCCAGACCCGCTCCCGCACTTCAGAGCGGACATGGGGCTGGTGGTTTATGACGCGAGATACGGTGGAGCGAGATACTCCAGCCATCTTGGCGACCTGTTCGAGGGTGTAGGTCATCTTCATGCCTCACCAGGAGCGCTCTCAGGACTAGGCTAAGAAAAAGCCCTCTCCTGGGGATAGACTCCCGAATCGAATCAGTGGTTTTTGGGAGCGCTCCCAATTCAACTACAGTATAGCACACTCCCTCCGAATTGTCAAGTCCCTGGTCGCTTTTGGCGCGCGATTTCTAAAGTTTGTTATGTTTGTTTTGTTTGTTTTGTCCACCGTCACTGACTAACAGTCGCTCAAAAGCAGGCAACGGGGGATCGTCAGAGACGTTTGGCGTCTGAGGATGCTCGTTATCCTGACGGCGGGGGCGCTGGAGCTTTCCCCACGACCTTCATCTGTGCCCGATGCAGTGCCGGATAGCCTTCCTCAGCCTGCGCGGGTGTGGGCCGCGAGGCCTCGTCCGGCTTGTCGGAGATGCCGAAGCAGAGCACGCCCCGCGCCTGCAGCCAGTGGGCGGCTTCTTTCACCTCGCCGGTGAGGGTGATCTCCTCCCGCAGCAACACGTCCAACTCCGTGTCATCGGGCAGGAAATCCATGCGCCCGATGGTGGTCAGGTACTCCTGGCGGCGGAAGCTCTTGAAGGGCGTCGGGTCACCCCGCCGGAAGTTGTCGTAGACCTCCGTGTGCACAGAGCGCAACGCTGCTGAGCTCTGCCCTCGTTGCCCCAGCGCCTCGTGACACGCCTTGATGAACTGTTCGAAGCCCAGCATCCGGCCGAAGCCGATGTCCTCCAGCAGCTTGGCGTAGTCGTACACGCCGCCGGCGACCATCAGGCAGACGTAGGCCAGCACGTCCTGGTTATCGGCGGTGAAGTGATGATAGCGCGGCTGGTTCAGCTCGTCGTAGACCACGCGGAAGGCGGTCTCGTCGAAGTCCGCCCCCAGCGTCTCCCCTACCGTACGCTGCACACCGTCCACGCGGGCCGCGTCCACCGCCCGGTGATTGCGACCGCGTGCCCCCAGCGCCGTCTTGTCCAGGTCAATTACCGCCGCCGTCGCCTCGTCTAGTGCTATTCCCTGCTTCTGCACGAAATCGAGGAAATCGGTCAGGGCGGTCCAGCGATTGGCCAGGTAGAGGTCGCCCTCGATCTGGAAGCTCGGCGCTGCTGCGGCGTCCTCGCTGGCGATAAACCCCCAGCCCGGCCAGCCGCTGGCGGCGCGCAGATGGCGATAGGCGGTGCCGTCCAGCAGCCGCGTGTCGCCGATGTACAGAAGCCGCTTCAGGGGCTGGGCCACGCCACGCAGCGCTTGTGTCTGGCGCAGGAAGTGCAGGATGGCGTCAGCGTACTCCGGCTCCGCCTTGCGCGGGATGCGATACGCTGCCAGTCCGATCTCCGGCCAGATGTGCTTCAGACCTCGCAGCCGGCCGTCGGCCGGCTCCAGATTGCGATAGACGACGAAATCGCCCAGGAAGTCGGCCAGCGTGGCCCGTGGGAAGCTGTCCTGTGACGATGAGGAAGACAGCTCACTCGAGATCCAGACTTTTGTGGATAGCAATGTTCACTTCCCTCATCTTCCCGAGCGGCAACTCACCCATTCTTCTGATCAGCCGCTCCTTGTCCAAGGTGCGAATCTGCTCCAAGAGGACCACTGAATCTCTGGGCAGCCCACTCTCCTGCGCTGAGATCTCCACATGCACAGGCAGACGCTTTTTGGATATGCGCGAGGTAATGGCTGCAGCGATAGTGGTGCTCGAATACTGATTGCCGATGTCGTTTTGGATAATGAGGACGGGGCGCATGCCGGCTTGTTCGTGTCCTCTGACCGGATCCAAATCTGCGAGATAGATCTCTCCTCGTCTAATCATACTTCGCCCACACCTCATTGACGGCAGCCATGGACTCCTCAGCTAACTCCCGATTGAGCTTTGCCATTTCCTGATAGCCTCTGATCATCTCCAGGCGCTCCCTTTCTTTGAAGTATAGCCTAAGCGCCGCTCGGATGATGCTGCTGCGAGGTTTCTGCTCTTGCCTGGCGATCTCATCGGTGGTGCGAAGCAAGTCTGGAGACATACTGATAGTGATCTTGCTAGCTGGAGACATAGTATTACCTCTCTTATGGTCTATTGGTAGGAATGATTATAATACCATACGGACACTTTGTCAAGTTGTCATCCTGAGATTGACTTACTCTTTCGTAGCCGCACAACGCATGCACCACGCAACACGCATCACGCATCACGGATCACGCATCGTGCAGCGCGCCACGCTTTGTACGCCTTCACTCCAAGTACCCTTGCTCTGCCAACAACTCCGCGTTGAGAATCGCTGCTCCCGCCGCGCCGCGCACGGTGTTGTGACCCAGGAGGGTGAACTTGACGTCGAGCACCGGACAGGGACGCACGCGGCCCACGACCACGGCCATGCCGCCACCAGTGTCGCGGTCCAGGTGGGGCTGCGGCCGGTCAGGCTCTTCTCGAACCACCAGCGGCGGCTGCGGCGCACTGGGCAGCTCCAGTTCCTGCGGCAGACCGCTGAAGGCCCGCAGCGTTTCCTTCACCTCTTCCACCGGCGCAGGCTGCTCGAAAGCCACCGCCACGCTCTCCATGTGCCCATCGCGGGTGGCCACGCGGTTGCATTGCGCGCTGATGGTGAACGGTGCTTGCTTCACCACGCCCCCTTCCAGCCGGCCCAGGAGCTTCAGCGGCTCGCTCTCCACCTTCGGCTCCTCGCCACCAATGTAAGGGATGACGTTGTCGAGGCTGTCCAGCGAGGGAACGCCCGGGTAGCCGGCGCCCGACAGGGCCTGCATGGTGGTCACCATCACCGTCCTGAGGCCAAAACGGTCGTGCAGCGGCTTGAGAGCCAGCACCAGCGCGTTCACCGTGCAGTTGGGGTTGGTGACGATGAAGCCGCGCCGCCAGCCGCGCTGGCGTCGTTGCACATCAATCAGCGCCAGATGGTCGGGATTGACCTCCGGCACCAGCAGGGGGACGTCCGGTGTCATGCGCTGGCTGGAGGCATTGGAGGAGACGAAGTGGCCCGCGGCGGCGAAGGCCTCTTCGATGGGGCCAGCCACGCTGCCCGGCAGCGCCGAGAAGATCAACTGGCAATCTGGCATCGCCGCAGGCTCGCAGGGCCGCACTCGCATCTCCCGCACGGCGGCGGGCATGTCCGCCGACACGCGCCAGGTGCAGGCTTCGCCGTAGACCTGACCCTCGGAGCGGCCCGAAGCGGCCACCGCGGTGACCTCGAACCAGGGATGTCCTTCCAGCAGCCGCACGAACTGCTGCCCCACCATGCCGGTGGCCCCCAGAATGCCAACCTTGACTTTGTTCATTGCACTCTCCAATGGTGAGTTCTGAGACGAAACGCTTCTTTTTGCAGTGACCCTCAGTGACGCTGCTGCGCCAGTGCCAGAATGTCTCCCAGCACGCCGCCGGCTGTGACCTCTGGTCCGGCTCCCGGCCCGACGACGACCAGCGGCTGGCTGCCGTATCGCACTGCATAGAAACAGACGATGTTGTCGGGGCCGCGCAGCGCCGCCATCAGATCCTCTCGCCCTACTTCCCGCCAGCCCACTCGGCAGCGGCCATCCTCTACCTCGGCCACGTAGCGCAGCACCCGCCCCCGCCCGCGGGCCGCGGCGATGCGCTGCTCGTACTCCCCATCCAGCCGTTCCAGCTTGGCCATGAACTCCTCTGCGGGGAGGGAGGCCATCTCCGCCGGGAAGAGTGCTTCCACTTCCACGTCGGCCAGCTCCAGCTCCTGGCCCAGCGTGCGGGCCAGGATGAGCGCCTTGCGCGCCACGTCCATGCCGCTCAGGTCCTCGCGCGGATCCGGCTCCGTGTATCCCAGCGCCCGCGCCGCCCGCACAGCGGCCGAGAAGGACATCTCCTCTTGCAGGCAATGGCAGAGGGTGCCCAGCGTGCCGCTGAAGCAGCCTGCGATGCGTTGTACCTCGTCGCCCGTGTCCAGCAGCGTGCGCAGCGTGGCGATGATGGGCAGCCCCGCGCCCACCGTGGCCTCGTAGCGCAGCCGCCGTCCGGCCGCGGCCATCAGCCCCCGATAGGAAGGCCGCGGAACCACCAGCGGCTTCTTGTTGGCCAGCACCGCCCCCCAGCCTCGCCGCAGCGCGGCCTCCAGGAGCGTCTCCATGCCCTCGGCCGCCGTGACGTCCACCACGATGCCGTCGTCGAACCCGGCGAAGCCGGCGGCCAGGATGTCAGGGACGCTCGCGGCGGACTGCCAAGTCCGCCGCCTTTCCGCTGGACTTGACAGTCCAGCGGGAGC
>JACNHM010000456.1 GCA_014383605.1 Chloroflexota bacterium | reverse complement strand
TGGCCGTGTTGACCGCCCTGATGGCGTGCATCTCGTCTTTGCGGTCGGTCTCCGCCCGTATCTCGGCCGCCTTGGCCCGGTTGATGTCGCCCTTGCTTTTCATGTAGTCGTTGTAGCCGGCGCAGCCGGAAAGGGCGACGGCCAGGGCCAGTATCAGCAGCACGAGCCACGTCTTGCGTTGTCGTTGCATGACGACCTCCTCAATCATCCATCCAGCCGAGAACCCTGTCCACCAGGTCATCGCCACTTCGAGGAGCGCCTCTGCGGTGCAATCCTGATGCCTCGCCGGGCACCAACTGACGTTGATCGTCAACGTGCCACGGCTCGCCGTGGATCTCGATCTGCCCCCCAGACTTCTGTAGTGACTGCACCATCCACGGCGGGAGCCCCTGCCAACGATGAGCCTGCCAAAGCTCTTCCCAGGTAGGCCGACTCATGATCTCCCTGCCCCTTCTCCGCGAGAAGACGACGTCAAGACACAGGAAGCCCGCCAGCCCTGCCGCACAGCCCGAGCCGAGGAGGGGGAAGGTGTCAACGACAGCCCACAAGCCCTTGAGCGCGCCAATGATGCCCAGGGCTAGCGCAAAGCAGAGCAACCAGCAAAGCTTAGCCAGATGGCTGGCCTTGGGGTTCCACCGCCATATACCGATGGCAAAAAACATGATCCAGACGACAACGAACACGATAGCGCCACCTACGGCGAATTTGCCAATCGCCACTTTCAACAACAACCGTTCTCCGGTCATCGGGTTGTCCTCCTCGTAACGATTTGTCCATCCCACACGTCGCCCCACCCTGCTCCGATGAACTCATTCATGGTCATCCTCCGCCTCAGTCGCTCATCCAGTCGAAGACCCGCTCCTGCCAATCCGACTCCACCACCCCGTCCAGGACGGCGAAGACACCGTCCTCGGCCCGCTGCCCTTGCTCGGCGACCTGGCCCAAGCCGTAGTCACGTTGATCGCTCATGGCCTATCTCCTGAAGCGCACGGTGTTCTGCGGCTCGCCGGTGCGCAGCACGCCGCCACCAGCCTGCCGGAAGGCCTGATCGATCTCCTCCCAGGCATCCTGCACGCCGGGGCGGGCAGCCGTTGGCCTTGCGCCGGCATCTGGGTCCCCGCCCTCCGCGGGGGGAGCGGTGGGTACGGGGCCTGTCTCCGGCCTCCGCCGAGAGGGGGTATCATCCCCGGAAGCGTCTTTCGTCCGCCGGATCGTCACCACCCGCGGCGGGCCACGGCGAAAGGATTGCAGGAGCTTGCCGGGCTGAGGGCGAGGGAAGCGCAGGGCTGGCCATTTCCAGGCAACCTTCTTCCGGGCAACTGCTGGGCGACGCGTCGCCTCTGGGGCAGGGCTGGCCTGTCGTGAGCTCTGTCGAACGGCCTCGCCGTGAGCTTGCCTGTCCCGAGCAAAGCCGAAGGGCCGAACGGCTTGCCCTGAGCCTTGCCGAAGGGCTGTCGGGGGCCCGGGGGAGAGCGCCAGCCAGATCTGGACAGGCAGAGAGAGCACAAGAGAGAGGGCCCCGACCTTGGGCCAGGCCTCGTTGCTGTAGGCTGCCAGTTGGGGAAGCCCGGCCAGGACGCCGAAGGACATTCCCACCACAAGCCAGTATAGCCCGCTGGCCAGCCCGGCAAGGGCAGCAAGTCCCCAGCGCACACGGCGGCCATGGAGGAGGTCCACGTAGATCACCCGCAGGAAGTTCGGCCCGCTGCCACACACGCCGAGAGAGTACAATACCCATATCGCCCATCGGGGTGCTTCGGTCATCTTGTCCTCCTCGTGAAGGGTGAGTCTACCGTGTCCTCGTCGTCCAGGACCTGGCCGTCCCACACGTCACTCCAGCCAGTGCCCACGGGCTCGTTGTGCTCGTCTCGCCCGTAGTCGGCGGCGCCAGAGGGCAGGCCCTGGCGCGCCCCGGCGGCGTAGGCGGCGCGCAGCAGCTCCGGCAGCACCGGCCCCATGGCCGGCTGGGCCTGAATGACCTGCGGGGCAGGATGGGGACGCCCGTCGATGATCTTCGTCTCGCGGATCAGCTGCCGTTCCGGCGGCGGGGGCTTCTCCCGCCGCCAGGCGCGGATGGGGAACGACGAGACGAAGATGATCAGCGCCAGCACTGCCCCGCCCACCAGCACCGCAGCCAGGGCGGTGATGGTCTTGTTCTCCAGGCGGCTCACGCCGTACACGACGCCGCCCACAAGCGCCAGGCCCGTCAGGGCCATGGCCAGCAAGCCGATGCTTCTGATCTCTTTCACCGTTCACCTCCTCCACGAGCTTTGATCGCCAGGTGCTGGGCCATCAGATCTTCCAGCTCCGCCCAGGCAGTCTCCAGGTCTGGTCCATCGGCCGCCGGCTCCGCCGCCAGCGACACGGCAGCAGTGGCGACTGGATGGGCCGTCACCACCCTGGGAGCTCCCCGAGGATCCGGCCGCCCTCTCACCCGTCCCCCGCCCTCGATGAACGAGAACAGAACGTAGATCAGTCCGTATCCGGCAGCGGCGATGGCTACCGACGCCAGAACGCGCAACCAAAAATGATCGTAGTAAGACATGGCTTTCCTCGTTTTTATGTTGACTACGCAAAACTAACGCAAAACGATATATACCCCTACGCGCTCATCGGTGTGTCGTTTTGCGTAGTCTCGGCTCTCAGGGCGGCCAATCAGCCCCCTTGTCCCAATACGCCTGCCAGATGGACCGCGCCCGGTGGTAGTTGATGCTAAAAGCATCCTGCAGGCCAGTCACCGTCGCCCCCTCGCCATCCAGGTAATTCTCCACCGCCTGCCAGTCCAGGTCTCTGCGGTTCCAGCCGCCCCGCGTGTCACCGGCCAGCGCCGCCAGGTCCACGTATTCGCCCAGCTCCAACCGGCTCACCTCGGCCACCTGGGGCAGCGTGCGAATGTGCGCCGGCGTGATCAGCGGCACCTGCAAGCGCACCTGACGGCCGGCGGCCAGCAGGATGAAGTCGCCGTTGCCCAGCAGCGTTTCGGCCATCGTCTGGGCACGGCCGGCCGCCCCGTAGGTCAGCGTCGCGCTGGCCACCCGGCCCAGCAGCCGGGCAGGGAAGTTCACCAGCGCCTCACCCAAGGACCGGGCGCTCGGTTGCTGGGTCGTCACCACCAGGTGCACCCCGTTGGCTCGCCCCTTCTGGGCGATGGCCGCCAGCGCTGGCTTGATGCGCCGGTCGGCCATGATCAGGTCACGCACCTCGTCAATCACGATCAGCAGCCGCCGGGAGAAATGCCCCTGGTAGCCCCGCTCGTCCATCTCGTTGCGGGCCCATTGCAGCAGCTTGGCGATCTCCCCGGCCCGGCTCTCCACCGGGTGCAAGAGGTGGGCGGACCGGCGGAAGGGCCGCAGCTCGCCGGCCTTGGGGTCGCACAGGAGCAACCCCAGTTTCGCCGGCGTGTTTTGATCCAGCAGGCGGGCCAGCAGCCAGTGCAGGGCCACCGTCTTGCCCGATCCCGTGGTGCCGCCGATGACCAGGTGAGCGGTGCGGGGATCGTCCAGGTTGAACCACACGGCCTTGCCCTGGATCCCCAGGCCCAGGGAGACGTGCCAGGGGGTAGGCGGTTTCAGTTTGGACAACGGGGACGGTTGCAACACCTGACGCTCACCTTCCGGCTTGGGGATCTCGATCCACAGGCAGCCGAGGCCACGGGATATGCGGGCCTCGGCCGCACCGGCTGCCTGGGCCAGCGCACCGGCCAGCCGCTCCACGCCCCTGGGATCCTCGCCCAGTCCCAACGAGCAGCGAAAGACGCTCACCTGCGGCCCGTTCCACTCGTGCACGACGAAAGCCTGGATCTTGCGCGCGTTCAACGTGGCCTGCAGCAACGCAGCGATGAACTCGCCCGGCGTCCGAGGCTGTGTGACCCTCATCGTCGGTGGTGTGCCTGCGTAGGCCTGCATTGTGTCCATTGTTGCCTTCCGTGACACTCAAACTGCTGCTTCAAGACGCGCAACGCGGAAACAACGACAACGGCAATGCTCGCCGACGCGCGTACTTCTCCCAAGGGACATGGCGGTACAGCCCCCGGTTGACCCAGCGGGCCAGGCCGTTGTCCCGATAGCCGTCCAAGGGCATGACGAAGGGCTGCGCCGTGGTGCCTGTTGTGCCGTTAGAGACCGCCAGGACCTCCCGCACGCGGGCCAGCCCGTCCTCCTCCTGGCCGGGGATCTCCAGCACATAGACCCGTAAGGCCCGAGGCGGTATGCCAGCGCGAACCAGGAGCGCCGCCGCTCGCTGGAAGCTCGTCGTCTCCGAGCTGTCATCCAGCGCCAGACGGATCGCTCGTCTCCGCCGCCAACCGCCGGCCCAGGTACGGCGGGCCACGTACAACGGCAGCCGGGCAAGCCACTGGGCCACGTCTGCATCGATCAAGCGGTGGTCGAACCCCTGGTTGAGATCCACCGTCAGGCCTGTCTCCTGGCGCAGGTCGAGCAGCTCCTGGAACAACTCCTCCCAACCAGACCAGGCCAGGATGTTGTTGGCCAAGTCAATGACATGCGGCTGGGCCCCGTGATCAGGCCGCAGGAGATCCCGATACGTCGCCTCCTGCCACACATCGTTGCCTTCGGCCCTCCAGACCAGGCACCAGGGACAACGGCGGATGCAACCCCGCACGGTGAAGCCCAGGCTGTGCGGGAAGGCAGGAGCCAGGGAATAATCGGGACGGCACGCCTCCACCTCCGCCGGAAGACGCTCGAAGATGTCCGATCCCGTGCCTCCCACCCACCACCCGTCGGCCCGCACCGCATCGGTCAGGGCCAACATCCGCAGCGCGTTGCGGCGGAAGACGATGCTCACGCAGGCCAGGTCGAAGCGGCTGCGGGTAGAATTGTGTACCACCTGCGCCTCCTGGCCGCGCCAGTAAGTGGCCAGCTTCAGGATGGCCAGGTTGGGTAACCTCAAATCGGATCCTTCGTCGAACAGACCAATGCTCATCATGCCTGTCACCTCGCCTTCTGCTCCCGGTAGTCCCCGGCGGTGATGGCTACGATCTGCACTACCGACCGGTCTTT
>JACNHM010000286.1 GCA_014383605.1 Chloroflexota bacterium | reverse complement strand
CCGCCGTGAGCCAAAAACCCGGAACGCATTTACGCCACGCTGTACTTAGTCGTCCAGGCGGGCGACGCCCCTCCCATCGGGCAGCAGTTGCAGCACCACCGGGCCCAGCTTCTGAGAGGACAAGGGTTGGCCCGCGGCGCTGCGCGTGTGCATCTCCAGGAACAGGGCGACGGGCGCGCTCTCCTGCAGGGGACGGAAGGGAAGGTTGAGCTCGTAGGCGCCTGGCTCTGTCCATCCGCCCCCTGTGCCACCGCCCCCCATAGCCTGCTCCGGCTGAATGGACTGGCCCTGGCGGTACCTCTTGGGCAGGTCAAGCTGCACGACGTTGACCTCCACCATCCCTCCCGCGACCACGTGGATGTCGGCATGGAGACAGTAGGCGACCGCCGAGACGCCTTGCGGCGGCGTCAGCTCCTGGCAGGCCGTCTGGAGGACGAGCGTCACCCGATGCCCATGCATGGTGGCATCGAACAGCGTGGCCGGCAACGTCAGCGGTTGCGGCGACGGGGTGGGAGGGACGCACCCCCCAGCCAGCAGCAGGAGCACCAGAAACCCTTTCACAAGACCCTTTCTCATCACACACCTCCTCATCGCGTGCAGGTGAGTTCCCTGAAGGCCCGAATTCTTTACAATCGGGCCAGAGCCTGGGATGCGGAGGTGCTCCCTTGCTCCCCCGCGCCTTTGCGCCTCTGCTCCCTTGCGACCTGCCATGAAGGTCGCTCAGGGCGCCGCCTGCGGCAGCGGCTCCCAGGCTGCCTGCTGGGGCTGGAGGGTCAGCACCTGGCCGTCGGCGCTGCCGATGACCAGGTCGTAGCCGTCGTCGTGCGGCGGCGAGATGGCCAGGGTCTGCCAGCGGCGCGGCGGCTCGTCAGGGCGGGGATCGGCCAGCGTCTGCCAGGTCGCCCCGCCATCGCCGGAGCGCAGCAGGGTGCTGGTGTCCGTTTCCCCGAAGTAGGAGGGGGCGATCAGCACGTATACGGTGTTGTCGGCGGCAAAGTCCGTGGAGAACAGGATCGTGGTGCTGGGGGCGAAGATGAGGGGCGGCGGCGCGGTGGGCTGCCAGGTGCGGCCGCCATCCTGGGTGCGCAGCAGCCCCTCGCTCCAGGTGGCGATCAGGGCCAGGCCGTCGGCGGCGAAGTGGGGCGACAGGGCCAGTCCGGTGATGGGGCCGGAGATGGGGATCACGCCGATGCGCTCCACGCCCCCGGCTTGCGCCGTCGGCGCATAGACGGGGTAGCCGTCGGCCTGGCGATCCTGGGGCAGGAGCAGGAACAGGGGCGAGCTTGTGTCATCGAGGGCCAGGGCGACGTGGTGGCCGGGAATCTTGGCCAGGGACGTCCAGGTCTGGCCGGCGTCGTTGCTCTGGAACAGGCCGGCCTCGCCGGCCAGCAGCAGCGCCGAGCCGTCCTTGGTGAAGCGGGGCGACAGGGCCACGTCCCAGACGGCGAAGTCGCGCAGGCCGCGGCTGGAAGGATGCCAACTGCGCCCGCCGTCGGCGGAGCGGAACAGGCCGTAGCCGGGGCCGCTGCCTTCGGCGGCGAAGGCGAACAGGAGGCCGGGTGTGCCCGGCGCGGCCCGCAGGCGGGGCCGGCCTGTCGCCGGCAGCCCGCCGCCCACGCGCAGCCAGCCGCGGCCGTCGGCGCGGAAGAGGCCGCCGGACTCGGGCACGGCCAGCGGTGTGCCATCGGCGTCCACGGCCAGGTGGCGGATGGGCTCGGAGGGCAGCACGCCCACCGGCTCGGCCAGGGCGGCGGGTTCGGCCTGCGGCGCGACGACCAGCAAGTCGGCTCGCTCGTACACGGTGGCGTACAGGTGACCGTGCTGGGAGTCGAAGAGCAGATCCTGGATGCGGCTCATGTCCAGGGGCCGGTAGCCGACCAGGTCGCCGCTGGCGGTGTCCAGGGCGAACAGGCCGCTCTGTCTGGCGACGTACAGCCGCTGGCGGGCGGCGTCGGCGAAGAGTTGGCCGGCCAGCCCCTGCCACTGCATCACCGCCTGCCCGTCGAGGGTGAAGGCGGCCAGGGTCTGGGCGTAGGGGGAGAAAGGCGTGTTGCTGGCCAGCCACAGGCGATCGGCGGCGGCGTCCAGGGCCAGACCGGACAGGAACTGCTGGTCGGTCTGGATGTCGCTGTCCTGCCGGGTGAGCGTCTCGCCGTCGTAGACGTGCAGCCAGGTGCTGGCGCTGGAGCCGGGGCTGTTGTTGGACATGGTGACGAAGAGTTGGTCGCTGGCGCTGTCGTACAGGGTGGCCCAGGCGCTGGGCTCCACCAGCTGGGTCTGGCGCATGGTCTCGTCTATGGAGCCGGTCACCTGATGCGTGGCGGCGTCGGCAACGTAGACGCCATCGCGGGAGATGAACAGGCGGTCGCGGCGGGCGTCGAGGGTGATCTGGCCGGACTGGGGGATGGCCGCCAGTGGCTGGCCCGTGGTCGCATCCAGGACGACGGTGACGTCGTTTTCCCAATCGGGCACGTAGAGCCGCCCGTCGGCGGCGGTCAGGGGGGCGTGGCGGATCAGGCTCAGGCCGGGGTCGAGGACGCCGGGCCAGGTGTCGGCCACTTGCAGGGAGGCGGTGTCCAGCACGTGGACGGCGCCGCGGCCATCGAGCAGGAAGAGGCGGTTGGCGGCCTCGTCCAGCGCGGCGCTGACCAGAGTGATGCCCAGGCAGGTGGGCGCGCCCGGCTGGCCGCTGTCCAGGGAGGTGGGGGCCAGCACGCCGTCGTGCGTGAGGCGGTGGAGCTGGCCTTGCCAGGCGAAGGCCGCCGCCACACTGAACGGACTCACGGGCGGCAGGGCGGTGACGGCCACGGTCTGACCGGAATCGGGGTCAACCGTGCGCACCTCCGCTTCGCCCAACAGCAAGACGTGGCCGGTGAGGTCGTCGCTCACGATCTGCCCGATGGGAAAAGCCTCGCCGGCGGCCCAGGAATCCACGATCTCCTGGCCCTGGAGCACGGCTACGCCGTTCACGGTGTAAGGCTCGGTCTCGATGCGGCGCTCGGTGAGGGCGTATACCCGGTCGCGGTGGGGATCGGAGACCAGGCTGACGACCGTGGCCTCGTCGAGGAAGATGTCGGCGGCTTTGCTCAGGTCGCCGGTGCGGTAGACGGCGACCGATGGGGCATAGGGCATGGCCAGGTACAGCCATTGCGCGGGCTGATCCACGGCCAGGCGCACGTCGGTGACGTATGGGGGCAGGTCGGGCAGAGGCACGGCCAACTCCTCGGCCAGGGTCTGGGCGTCGAGCCGCCGCAGTTGTCCGCCGTCCACGACGTACAGGTGCTGCCCGGGGGAGTCCAGGGCCAGGGTCCACACGCCGGGCCGGGTGGCCTGCACAGCGCCCAGGTTCCCGCCGGCGGCGCCGGTATCCAGCACCAGCAGGGCCGGCTCCTCGCCGCCGGCGACGTAGAGGCGCGTCCCGTCGGGTGAGAGGGCCAGCGAAGGGGTGGGGCCGAAGGCGCCAAAGGCGGCGGGCAAGGGCGCGGTGGCGCGCACCTGTCCTGCGGCCAGGTCCACGACGGTCAGGACGCCGCCGCCGCTGCTGACGTCGCCCTCGCGGCCGAGGACGTAGAGCAGGCCGCGCTGGCGGTCCAGGGCAGCCTGGCGGATGCCGTAGGTGTCGCCGGCGGGCACGCCCAGGTCTATGGCGCCGGGCGCTGCCGCGGGGGCGGTGGACAGCAGCGGCGCCGCGGTCGAGGTGGGGCTGACCGTGGCCTCCGGCCGGGCGACCGGCGGCGGTGTGTCCGCGGGGCGCGGCGGGGCCGGGGTGGGCGGAATCGCTGTGGGGACACCGGCGCAGCCGGCGGCGAGGAGAAGCAAGAGGCAAGGGGCAAGATGCAAGATGCAAGAGGCAAGAGTGTGTGGCCGTCGCATGGTTTACCTCCCATAGAACACGGATTTGACGGATGGTACGGATTGGCACGGGTTTTTTTGTCTTTTTGATCCGTGCAGATCCGTGTCATCTGTGTCATCTGTGTTCTGTTCTTCCTGATAGGACACGGATTTGACGGATGGTACGGATGTGCGCGGTGGTCGTCTGGAGGGGTGGAGACAGGATCAGCTTGTGCGCTCGTCGCCGGGGCATGTTTCAGCTCCTTGAGCAAACGGTGGGCACGGAGTGCAACTCCGTGCCATCAGGGTGCAACTTCGTGCCATCAGGGTGGAGAGGTCGGATCAGTAGCCCAGGCCTGATGTCGTGATCATTTTAGCACACCTCAGTCCGTTTGGCAAAGGAGATGGTGGATAACACCGCTCGCTGGTCTCGACTTGTGTTGAGCCTGTCGAAACATACACCGTTCCGCTCGCCTTTCGATGTGTTCTGCTGAAAACCATGGTCACCGTAGGCGAGGGCAGCGAGAATCGCCGCGTGGCCTACGGGTTCCCCAGCCGGGAGCATGGCAACGGGGCGGCGCATCCGCAGCTCGTGGTGGGCTACAACGTGCCGTGAGCATTGCCAGGTGCAACGCACTTCCCAAGTGCGTTGCACCTCGTCCTCCGGCCCCGGCCGCCGGAGTTCAACTCCGGCGGATCAGATCGGATCAGATCAGGTGGATCAGAAGGATCAAGGACGTTCACTGCGGTGGATCAGGGATTTGACAACTTTGCCGTAGTGTGCTATACTGGCCGCAACTTAAGAAACGCAAAAGCGACGAACAGGACGAGTAGGCGGCCAAGTGCCCGGCCCAGAGAGTTGGGAACAGGTGGAAACCCGACGCCGGCGCCGGTCGTCGAATGGCCCTGGGAGCTGCAGGTTGAACGGCGGGGGTTGGGAAATTGGTAGATTGATAGATTGGTAAATTGGTAGATTGGTAGATTGGTAGGTTGGTAGGTTGGTAAATTGGTAGACTGGGAGACCAGCGTATCTACCAATAATCAATTTACCACTGCACCAGTTTACGGATGTACCAGTCTACGGATGTACCAGTCTACCAGTCTACCAGTCTACCGGTCTACCAATCACCCACCTAGTATGCCGTGCCGGAGACGCCACCGTTATCAGGGCTGAGGGGATCGGAGCGCA
>JACNHM010000206.1 GCA_014383605.1 Chloroflexota bacterium | reverse complement strand
AGACCTTCGGCGATCAAGGCAATACTACTACTTCGGCCACTTCTCCCAACTCGACCAGCTTTTTGCCGCGATTGGCTCGGTTGGTCACTGGCACTTCGTCCAGGCGCTGTCGCTTTCCATCGGCCGAAATCAAGTCCACCGAGCCGTCCATCGGCCCCACCGCCGCCGCCGCCACCGGCCCGGTCGCTTTGGTCTGATTGAGCAGTACCACACCCTGGCCGCCCCTGCCCTGCACCGGAAACTCGCCCAGCGGCGCCCGCTTGACGTAGCCCTTCTTGCTGACCACGACCACGCCCAGGTCAGCAGTGGGATCGCTGATGACTATCCCGCTCAATAACTGCTCCCCCTTGCGCACCTTGATGCCTGCCACGCCTTTGGCGGAGCGGGTAGCCTGGGGGTTGACGTCGCCGGCGACGAAGCGATTGGCCCGACTGGCGCCAAAGAACATAACATGGACTTCATCGCCCCCCACGCCAGAGAAAAGCACCATGTCGTCTTCGCCCGCCAGGCCAACCACCGTGGCCCACGATGCCTCAGCAGTGGACTTGACATCCTCGGCCTTGACACGCTTGACCCGGCCCTGGCTAGTGCCCACTACCAGACAACTGTCATCCAACAGGATGCCAACGCCGACGATCCGTTCTCCCTTGCCCAACCCCAACTCCGCGAAACTCGCCGACCTGGGCAGGCGACCTACCGTCCCCCACCAGGCCCGTCCCCGATCGGAGACCAGCACTACCGTATCTTCTGGCTCGGTCTGCAACTGCATCCGATGGGCCTCGACCGCCCGGCTGGTGGTTCCCGGCTTTACGCGGTATCCGAAGCGGCTGACATCGTTGCGCTGCACACCCTGGGTGGTCACGACCACCACCTGCGGCTCTTCGGGCACGGCCAGCTCTGCCTCGGTCACGATGCTGCCTCGCGGCCTCTCCTCGGTCAGGATCACCGTTTTGCGAGGCGTGGCGAACTTCTCTTTGATCGCCTGCGTCTCTTCGACCACCACCTCCAGCCGGCGCTTTTCCGACCGCAGCAGTCCCTTGAGGTATTTGATGCGGGCCTGGAGTTCCTTCTCCTCATCGGCCAACCTGCGTCGCTCCAAAGCCGCCAGTCGCCGCAATTGCATGGCCAAGATCGCCTGGGCCTGGAGCTGACTGAACTTGAACACTTTGATGAGGTTCTTTTCCGCCGTCTCGCTGGTACGGCTGCGACGGATGGTGGCAATAACCTCGTCAATTACGTCCAGCGCCTTCAACAACCCCTGGACGATGTGCAACCGGGCCTCCCGCTTTTCCAACTCGTGGCGGCTGCGGCGGACGATGACGTTCAGCCGATGCTCGAGAAAGTGAACCAGCATGTCGCGCAGAGAGAGCCGCTGCGGGCGCACGATGGTGTCGCCATTGGCCTGTTCCGAGACCAGCGCCAGAGCGTTGACGCCGAAGGTCTCGCGCAACTGGCTGTGGCTCAAGATGCTCTCTAGCACCTCGTGGGCGTCGGCCATCCGGCTGACCTCAATGATGGCTCGCATACCCTCGTGGTCCGATTCGTCGCGCAGGTCGGTGACGCCGCTGACCCTCCCCTCGCGCACCTCGCGAGCGATGCGCTCCAGCACGGTGGACTTCTGCACCGCGTAGGGCAGTTCGGTGACGACGATGTTCACCTTGCCCCCACCGATGTCTTCCATATCCACCCGCGCCTGGGTGATGATGCGCTCTCGGCCGGTGTCGTAGGCGGCGCGGATGGTATCCAGCTTGTTACCCGAACCATCATCCCGGTAGCGATAAATCACCCCGCCGGTGGGAAAGTCGGGGCCGGGGATGATCTCCATTAACTCATCCACGGTGATCTTGTCCCGCCCGCGCCAGCGGTTGGCCACGTAGACCACTGCGTCGCAGACCTCGCCCAGATTGTGGGGCGGGATATTGGTGGCCATGCCCACAGCGATGCCCGTCGCCCCGTTGACCAGCAGGTTAGGCAGCGCGGCTGGCAGGATGACCGGCTCCTGCAGGCTGCCATCGAAGTTGTCCACGAACTCCACCGTGTCCTGGTCAATGTCCTGGAGCACAAAGCTGGCGATTTCCGCCAGTCTTACCTCTGTATATCTCATCGCCGCCGGGCTGTCGCCATCAACACTGCCCCAGTTGCCTTGGCCGTCCATCAGAGGGGCGCGCATGGAGAAATCCTGCCCCATGCGTATCATCGCCAGATAGATTGACTGATCGCCGTGCGGGTGATATTTTCCCAGGCAATCGCCGACCACGCGGGCCGACTTTTTGTGCGGCCGATCGTGGCGCAATCCCATATCATGCATGGAGTACAGGATGCGCCGCTGCACCGGCTTGAGCCCATCCTCGACGCGGGGCAGTGCCCGGTCGGTGATGGTCTCGACGGCGTACTGAAAGTAGGCCTGCTCCAGGTCTGTCGTCAGGGAAATTGTCTCAGTCAGCATCCTCTGTCACCTCTTCCTCTCCGCTCCCGTTTTCACCGCTGTCTTCCTCACGCCAGCGTTCCAATATCCAGGCCCGGCGGTTCTGGGCCGACCGGCCCATCAAGGTGCTGATGATCTGGTTGGCGTGGTGCACGTCATCAACCGTCACCCGGCGCAGGCTGTCGTTAAATGGGCCATTATCACCGACCTGGAAGACCGTCTCGCGCAACTGTTCAGGGTTCATCTCCCCCAGACCCTTGTAGCGCTGGGTCGTCACGCCGCCTTGCCCTGAGCCTGACTTCGGCGAGCTCAGTCGAGCCGTCGAAGGGTGTCCCCATTTTTCCAGAATGGCGTCACGCTCCCGATCCGAGTAGGCGTAGCGGGCCTGCTTCCCCTTGCGCAGCAGGTACAGAGGGGCCACGGCCACGTAGAGCCGGCCAGCCTCGACCATCGGGCGCATGTAGCGCCAGAACAGCGTGTAGAGCAGGGTGCGGATGTGATCCCCGTCCACATCGGCATCAACCAATATACCAACCCCGCCGTAGCGCATATCCTCGACGCTGAAATCAGATCCAACCCCGCCGCCGACCGCCGCGATGACGGCCTTGATCTCGTTGTTGCTCAACAGGCGGGTCAGTTTGACCCCTTCCACGTTGAGAGGCTTGCCGCGCAGAGGCAGAATGGCGTGGTAGCGCCGGTCGCGGGCCATCTTACACGAGCCGCCCGCGCTGTCCCCCTCCACGATGTACAGAACCGTCTGCTCGAGCGGTGTGCCCTTGCTCACGTCGGCCAGCTTGCCCGGCAGGCCAGAGTCCGCTGCATCCAGCACACTGCGGCGGATGACTAGCGAGCGCGCCTTGCTGGCCGCCACCCGCGCCTGGGCCGCAGCCTGCGCCTGCTGGATGATGGTCCTGCCCAACGCCACCTTTTTGCGGAGCGTCTCCAGCAACCCCTCGTAAACTATGCTGTGGACGATGCCCTGCACGTGGTCGCTGGCTAGTTGCGTCTTCGTCTGACTGGTAAAATGGGGATCGTGCATCGAGAGCTTGAGCACTGCTGTTAACCCGGCCAGGGTATCGCTGCCCCGGATACCGGCTTGCCCCTTGTCTTTGGTCAACTTCTTCTCTGAGGCGAATTGGTTGATGGCTTTGGTGATGGCGCTCTTGAAGCCGGCTACGTGTTTGCCCCCGTCGGGGGTGGGGATGGTGTTGACAAAGCTGACGATCTCGCTGTCGTCCACGCTGGTGTGCCACTGGAGCACCACCTCCACGGAGACCCCGTTCTGTTCACCACTGACCTCAATGGGGGAACGGTGGATAGTCCTGCGCCCTTCATTGAGCCACTTGACGTACTCGACCAGGCCGCCGTCGTGGCAGAAGCGCTTGTGGCGCTTTTTCTTTTTGCGGTCATCGGTGAACTCCACGATCACGCCCGGCAGGAGGAAAGCGATGACCTGTAAGCGCCGGGCCAGGGCGTCAAAGTCAAAATCGGTGATATCCAGGAAACGGGGGCTAGGCTTGAAGGTAATCGTCGAGCCAGTGCCCAGGTTCTTATCGGCGTGGGCTTTTATCGCCTTCGCCTCCCCCTTTTGCCCCACCTGGCTTACCACCTCCTCGGTAGCCGGATCGAGAATCTGGACCGCAGTGACGGGCAGACCATCTTCGTGGCGCTGAAAGTAGATCACCCCATCGCGCCGCACCCGCACCTCCAGCCATTCGGACAGCGCGTTGGTGGCCTTGATGCCGACGCCGTGCAACCCACCGCTGGTCGAGTAGCTGCCGTCCTGGAACTTGCCCCCGGCATGCAACTCCGTAAAGACAAGCTCCAGCGTAGGCCGTTTCTTTTCGGCGTGCATCCCGGTGGGGATGCCGCGCCCGTCGTCGGTCACGGTGAGGGAGCCGTCGCGGTGGAGCTCGACTTCAATGTGGGTGCAAGCCCCGGCCAAGGCCTCGTCCACACTGTTGTCCACCAACTCGTAGGCCAGGTGGTGCAGGGCAGCCAGGCCAGTGCCACCGACGTACATGCCCGGTCGCCGCTGGATGTTCTCCGGGTAATCCAATACCTGAATGTCGCTGGTATCATACTCTGTGGGCATAGTCGTCTCCTGAGAGAGAATAACTCGATTCTAATTGTAGCACAGATGTTCTATTTTGTCAATAGGGAGTTTTGGCGCGTCGTCCAGGGCGAACACCCTGGGCATCGTAAGCCTCCTCCTGAAACCTACTGTATTATATAGAACACTGATTCGCTTGTCAAACGGGCTTGACGAGAATCACCCTCTGGAGTAAAATAAGGGTGGAGGGAAGAACCGGTGAGCATCATCACCCTGACCACCGATTTTAGATTGGCGGACGGCTACGTGGGGACGTGGACATGAGAACAGGCGATAAGATACTATTGGCGGGCCTGGGCATCATTGACCGCCTGTTTGCTACGAACCTACTGGAAAGAGAAGTAGCTCGCCGCAAGGCCAAGCTCGCCCGTTCTGAGGCGCGGCTGGCCGAGATCAGTGAGCAACTGGTCAAGCTTGAGGAGCTGTTGGAGGCCGCCAACTTACAACTCTGCCTGTTGTATCTGCGGCAGCGCGAGCTCTTG
>JACNHM010000580.1 GCA_014383605.1 Chloroflexota bacterium | reverse complement strand
GCACAAGGAGTTGCGCGCTCACGTGTTCTGGCTGATGGGGCTGGTGGACTATCTGTGCAACCACCTGGGCTGGGATGTGTTCCTGGAGGTTGATCGGGAACGGGCGCTGATACGGGTGGAGGAGAAGGTGGATGGTCTGGCCTCCAGCCAGCAGGGCCGGGCTGCTGAGTGAGCGGCAGTTGGGCGGGTTCGGCGAGAATTGGTCATCTATTGATTGCGCAGCCGGGCGTCAAGAAGTGGAAGGGTGCATGACGGAGTGACCAATGGACAATGTGCAAGTTTGGGAGGCCATCCGACACGTCGTCGAATCCGGAAACGAAGACGACGAGGTAGATCTCAAGTCCGAGTGGTATGACTTGGATAGCAGGGACGGAAAGGCGGAATTCCTGAAAGACGTTTGTGCTATGGCTAACGACCTCTCAGAACCCGGGGATCGGCGTTACCTTGTCTGTGGCGTGTTAGATGTTGGGCAATGGCCTGATCGGACTGATGTTGTCGGATACATAAAAGGGGTGGAGCCCGGTGACCTAGACGGAATCAACAAGACGATCAGCCAATCGGTGAAGATACACATAGAACCTCGGATTCAGGTTCAATATCTCGAAATCCAGCACCCAGAAGTAAATCGAACTCTGGCAGTTCTGGAGATTCGCGGGTGGTTGAAGGGCCGCGACGCAAGACCCTATGTTATAGCTACGGGTATCGGTGGTCTCAAGAAGGGTCAGGTTTTTGTCCGAAGTCTTGGTGGTTTATCTGAGCCAGCAGACAGGTCTGATATCCAAGAACTGGTAAACTGTGCCCTGCAACAACAGGTCGAGAGTCTTCAAAAAGAGTGTGATGAGCTTGAGGAAGAGTTGCTGGTCGAGATAGACGATCTACGGGGTGATAAAGAGCGGCTGACTGGGGAGCGGGACAGGCAAAGAGACTTCGCTCGCGCACTATGCCGATTATTCCACCCTTGCTTGGACGGCACCGATCTGAAGAAGTTGCGTAGGCTGGTGAGGCGTTACGGGATGGAGGAAGATTTCGACTCCTTGATCGCATCCTAAACGAGTTCTCAGTTTGCTCTGCCGAACGTAGGAGGTTTGCTTATGAGTACGTCTCCAATCTGGGAATGGTTCGCTGCCGCTATGCTGCATGACCTGGGCAAGACGGTCCTGGACACAAGTGGGCAGTGGGCGGATCACGAGGAACTAGACAAGAAGCCCTTTGGGGACCTGTTGCCACCGAGCATCGTAGAGAAGGCCAAAATCCACCATGCAGCAGTTGACCTGGAGGCCGGCTCACATTCTGCCGAGGAACGTGCCCTGATCATGGTGGATGGGTTTCAACAGGCGATGGGCCAGGTGGCACGGGGACCGGACGAACTGCGGCAACGCCCGGCCTTCTACCCTTACTATGGATCTGATGAAACAGGATACGATCAGTACAAGGTCCAGCCCCTCGTCGCCCGTATCACCAACGCGGCACCGCAAGCGTCATCATTGAGGGGTCTTCTGGCGCTTCAAAAAGAGCTGACGCACTACCCTTACGCTTCTTACCTTCCCCACCTCTCCCTGGCGCTGCACCATCGCTTCACCGCGCTGCTTCTTTACTTCCTGCGGCGGCAGATGAACGGAGGTCCTCCACCTGAAGAGTTGAAATTTTCCATGCTGACCGTCAGCCCGGAGCCAATGGCCCTTTTCTACCGCCTGCGAGACGTGGAGACCCACAGTCGAGTCGTGGAGACACTGCGCAAGGAGTTGTTTCGCCGTGTCTTCCTGGCCGACAAGAAAGCCGCTCTATCCGACCTGGCCCCCACGCTCAATCCCTTCGAGTTCTTCGACGGCGGCAGCGGTCTGGTGCTCGTCTATGACCAGCCGGAGAAGATCACCGACGCTCTTCAGGCGATCCTGGATGAGGAGCCGTTCCTCCGTTCGCTGCAGATCGAGCAGACCGATTTCCGCCTGGTAGGCGGCTGGCAATGGAGCCAGAAGAAAGGGGGATATGAGTTCTGGGCTGCTCCCGACGACGTGGAGGTTTCTTCCCGCACCTGGAGTCTCATGTCCAGAGAAGTGATGGATTATCCCTCCCTCTCCCTGGAGATGTGCCAGATGTGCGGCAAGCCCGAGGAACCGCTGACGGAGGACATCACCGGAGACCTGTTGTGCTCCTCGTGTCTGAGAGAACGCCAGCAGAAGCGGGGTAAGGTCGTGGACATCCACAAGGTCAGCGCTGGAGGGAAAGACAAAGTAGGCTTCGTCTTCTTGACGGTGAAGGAACCACTCAGGGAGCAGGCGCAGGAGGTGGCGGCGAGTCTGCTGGGCAGGTTCATGGATCAGCGTAGGGTCGAGCCGCGTAGCCTGAAACCCACCGAGACCGGGCTACTGGAGTACCTGCAGGCCGTCATTGCCATGGGTGAGTTCCAGTCCCAGGTGGAGGAGGCGATTGAGGAGCCCTTTGCCTATACGCTTCTCCGCCTGCCGACGAAAATGGTCTACCTGGTGCACGAGGACTTCTACTGGCGCTTCCTGGGCTTTCTGAACGAGGAGCGCAGAAACAGAAAACTGTGCCTTCCTACCAGCCTGCGGGCTGTGTTGTGTGGGCCAAAGACCCCGTTCTGGAGCCTGATGGACGGCTTCCTGATCTATGATGGGCAGGATCTCTACTACGACGAAGCAGAGGGGAGTATTGTTATGTTCACATCCGACGAAGTACAGAGCATCCGAGACCTGGCGGGCACCGCCGAACGGGACTGGAGCTCATCGGCGCAACTGATCACGCTTTCGCGCTTTGCGCTGACGCACAACCTGGCGGAGTTGTTGCTGGAGGTTGACGTGCGCGCCCGGCAGGACAAACTGCCCTGGCGGCTGGTTGATCCGCTGAAGAGGGCACTGGGGGAACTGGAAGTGCCTGACGACGAGAACAAGGCCCAGACGAAGCGGGCGAAGTTCATTGACTACATCGCCAAGATGGCCCGGCCAGCGCGAGGTGGCGGGCGGAAAGAAAGGAGGTAACTCATGACGTTCGAGCGCTTGCACGACATCACCGTGCTCAAGGTCCGCTACACGACCGAGAGTGCCCTGGCTATCTCGGCTGGCGATCAGCCAGCGGAGATCATGGAGTCGCCGGTCATCAAACTGGGCGGCAAGCCGGTCATCCCCGGCTCCAGCCTCAAGGGCGCGCTGCGCAGCACACTGGAGGCCATGCTGTCCGAGTTGGGCCACGAGGTGTGCATTCCCTTCGCGGCCATCCCCCGTCGTTACCGGCGCAGGGAGGAGCAGCAGAAGTACGTGAGCAAGCTGGGGCGACGGGCACCCTGCGACAACATAGACAATCCCTGTCCGGTGTGTCGCATCTTCGGCACCGTCGGCGGGCAGGCGGGGCTCTCCGGCAAGGCGCTCTTCCTCGATGCTGTCGTCGAAGGAGAGCAGGGAGTGGACTACGAGCTGATCGAGCGCAGCCACGTGGCCATCACCCGCGACACCAAGTCCCAGTCCGAAGGTTCGCTGATGTCGCTACAGGCCGTGGACGCCGGGGCGACCTTCCGCGGCGACATCCGGATGATCAACGCCGAGCTGTGGGAAGTGGGGGCCATCCTCCGCGCCCTGGAAGGGGTCGAATTGCTGGGCATGGGGGCCAAGAAGACGGCGGGCTATGGTGATCTGAGCATTGAAGCCGAAGGAATCGAAGTGCTGCGCTTCGACGGCCAGGATTGGCAAGCCACGCCTGCCGATAAGGGCCCATACCTGGGTGCCTTCGCCCAGAGAGCTGGAGTCTGACCCATGCTTGAAGGGACAATTCTGCGCTTCCACTGCCAGACGACCAGTCCCTTCCACACGACGCGGCAGCGGTACGCCAACCTGGTCAAATGTGCGCCCTTCATCATGGGCAGCACGCTGCGCGGCGCGGTGCTCGACGCGTTGATCCGCACGCGCTGCCCACCGGAGCTGATCGGCCAACTGCGGGCGCTGAATGACCCAGAAGCCATCGCCAAACTGCACCGGGACTGCCCGGAGACGTGCTCGGTCAAATCCTTCTTTGCCTCGCAGCGGCGGGTCTGGTTCTCCTTCGCCAAGTTCGACGCGCAGGAACTGGACTACCGCATGATGACCCGCATCGGACTGTCGCGAGAGACGCTCTCGGTGAGCGAGGGAGCCATCTTCACCATCGAGGCCATCACTCCAGGCGTCCCCTTCGATTTCGAGGTCACCTTGTTGGCAGAGGCCCAGGCCGAGGCAGAGGACGTCATGGCGGCGGTGGAGCAGGTAGCGGCGGTGGGGGGCATCGGCGGCTTCCGCAGCATCGGGCTAGGGCGCTTTGAGTTGGTGGGCGAGCCGGAGCGCACGACGCTGGACGAGCGCCTCTACGACGCCATGACCGGATGGCCACGGGCAGGGGAGCCAGCACAGATGACGTTCACCACCCCCTTCGTCCTGGGGAGTGATATGGAACCGCAGGATCTGCAAGGGGATGTGCTGGCGCAACGGATCGCTCAGGCGATAGACCGGGTGGCAGCCGAGGCTGGTTACGAGGGTGACGGAGCCTTACCCCTGGAACGGGTGGACGTGCGGTTGAAACCAGAGTTCGTGGGGCGCTTCTCCTTCGAGCGCGGCTTGCGCGAGAATCAACTGGTCGCCTGGCCGGGCAGCAGCCTGGGCTTTGCATGGCCAGAAACAGTGGACGAGGATGCGCTGGCCATCGCCGCCGTGCTGGGCATCGGCGAGTGGAACCATTGGGGCTTCGGGCGGTTCAGGCTCCAAGAGGGTGCGGTGTAGCTCAGGGCAGCGGGGCTGGAAGCCCGGCGCTGAAAGAACAAAGCCCCTGCGGGGTTGATTGTGTGGCCCAAAGGGCTTCGCTCTTTCAGCCCGATGGCTTCAGCCTCGGGCCCTGCGCCGAAGAGTTCAGCGGTGGGCTGGGCGCCTGTGTCCAGGCGTGGCCAGCACCACCGTTCCATCGAGCGCGGAGATACCATGCTTGACCAATTCCGCCTGGCCGTCTACCGCTTCACGCTGCGGCCGCGGGAGGAGATGATCCTGCCCGTGTACA
>JACNHM010000578.1 GCA_014383605.1 Chloroflexota bacterium | reverse complement strand
GGACTAACGGAATGGCTTCCTTCTGGAGTGTCAATGTATTGACCATGCTGCTCATCGAGTACCTCCTATCATGTTATCTGTTGCTGCAACCTCCACCA
This sequence comes from Chloroflexota bacterium, assembly GCA_014383605.1. The sequence goes on along the minus strand of JACNHM010000578.1, from coordinate 4,934 downwards.
GATCAGGCTCACACCTTCTCCCAGGCCTCTGCCGCCTGCTGGGCCATCTCTGCTGCCTTGGCAATGGATATGGTTTTCTCAGGCATCGTTGCCTCCTCCATGAAATCATCTTATCCAACTGCGTTCGTGCTCTCACTGCATCCCATGTTTGTCCTTTCTTCTCCGATTATCCTCGGCGAAGAATGCATTAGCACGGGAAGAAACCAGATTCTTCCATCATGATCACGTATGAACCTGCCGAACAACTCTTCTTCTCCCTCCACTACCTCCAACATTGTTTTTCCTCCTCGAGACAGAGCCTCCGCAACGAATCTCCTCAATCCCTCGATCAACTCCAAAGCCCGCTCGCATAGTTGGTACAGTCTCTTGTTTCCGATGACTTGCCAGTGGGTTTGCGCTCGCGCAAACAACTCCGTCGCTCGTTCATGCTCATCTAGTGCTTTCTTCTCGTCGCCCAAGAAAAGGTCTGCGAGGCCCAGGGCATAGATGGCGACGGCCTCGTTGTGGCGTTGTTCGGGCACGACGAGTGGTCTGATAACACGTCTAGATTGCTCATAGTACTTCCGTGCAGATTCTAGCCTTCCCACCTCTAAGCAACGATCCCCCAGATGAAGCAACGCGATAGCACAACCGATCCAATCGCCCCCCTTCTCGCGTAACTCATCGGCTGCGTGCGCAAAGCGCTCGAACTGTTCCAACGTGCTTTCTGCATTGATGTGCGAGTATGCGTCTAGAAGAATCTCAGCACTGGAGGTAAGGCTTCCCACATGGAGCAATTCTGAGGGCAAGACAATTGGCGGTAAGGTCATCATCCCTCCCACTCGCGCTAGTGGAGCCCGATAGCAGAGCACCCAAAGTCGCTGCCAAGTGTCTAACTCGCGGGACTGCTCTTCGGCTGTTATTATCAGTGCCCCACACGCCGTCTGATGGTAGAGCCCACTGGCGTTCTGGATACGCTGCTCGAATTCATCAAAGGCAGCCTCAGGATCCACGACGAATCGGTGGTAGAGAGCCTCCAATGGATCCCGCCCCTGGAAGTGTGTCCACAGCGCCTGGCTCAGGGCCACGTATTGTGGCCTCCGCTCAGGGATTTGCCAATCTTCGAGCAGTGCGGAGCGGGTCTCCTCGTGCAGAGTGTAGCTCTCCCCCTCCGGGTCGGGGAGGACAAAGGAGAGGGCGGTCAAGCGCTGCAGGGCGGCCTGGTTGCCCGCGTCGTCATCGGGCGCGCCGCGCAGCACGCCCACTACGGCGGTATCCAGGCGGCGGGGGATGGCCGCCGCCCGCAGCAAGGCTCCCCATTGCGGTTCCTCCTCCTCGACCCGCTGCACTAGCCGCTCGGTCACCTCGGCCCGCAATTGTTCGAAAGACAAATCGCTTTGCACCAAGCGCAACATCTCTTCTTCGTTCATCGGCATCCTCCCAGATTGGCAGCGATTTGGGCCATCATGTACGGATCGTCCTGTACCACGATGTGATAGGCGCGTAAGTGTGCCTCCTCCAGCGTCAGTCCGCATTTGTCGCAGTAGTACTCCCGCACATGCTCGTATCGCAGCGCGCTCAACCGCTGGCGCTGCACCACCACCCGCCACCAGTTGCCCCAGGGCTCGAAGCAAGGTCGTACCCCGGCTGGCTGCCCGGCCAGCACAGCGATGAGCCGCGTCTCTTGCTCGCGAATGCTCTTTTGCAGCAGCCAATCCTGGATCCAGTTGGCCGCCTCACTGGGGGTGTGCTCATAGCCATCCAGTAACAGCACCGCCGGCCGTTCGGCGGTCAGAGCTGACAGTTCGTCGCAGAATGCGAGTGAGAGCGCTCGCAATTGTTGTTCCTGGTCCTCTGCCAGTTGCTTCTCCGCCTCCCTCAATCGGGCAATCTCGGCCTCCTCGTGTTCGATCGCCCGGGAGACGCGTACCGGCACGTCGATACCATATTGGGCACGCTGCATCTCAAGGTCAACCAGGTTCCGGCGGTGTATTTCCAACTGCTTCCGCAGCGAGGCCACGTCCCCTTTGCTAGGCAGCGAGGCGAGGCTGCGTCCCACCTGCTCGCGGAAGTTGGGAAAGTGCCTCTGACCTACTCGCTCGGCCAGCTCGCACATCAGCTTGAGCGGGTCGGGCTGCCAGGTGGCGGCGAACCCGGCTAGGCCGCAGGGCACACTCCGTTCCCCGCACTCCTGGCGTATCCGCCACAGCAGGTAGCTCTTGCCCGTGCCGCCGCCGGCGCAGATGTCCAGCACCCGCTCCCGCCGCTCGCCGCGCAGCATCTGGCAGAAGATATCCAACTCCTCTTCCCGACCCACAAAGTCCTGCAGGTAGCCCATGCTCACCTCCGGTCTTGCCCTTTCTCCAGGGCGGCGTCAAGATACAAGCTCACGCCGAACCGTGCAGATAGCCGTCAATCTTCCGCAGAACATCATGCAAATCCGGCGGATCGGCCGGTTGCACCTGATCCGCGATGTGAACGTGGCAAGGGAAGTTGAGCAACTCAGGATGATGGGGGGCGTTGTCGTAGCGGAAGACACGACTTCCATCAGCACGTTGGTAATGGTATTTGTAGTAGATCTTGACCACTTCTCGTTCCCTTCTCAACTCTATCTCTTCCACAAAGTCAAGAAGGGATCCGTCATAGAAACGCAACTGGCCCGCGATACGCCCCAACGATCTGGAGGGCTGTGGCGCATCAAAGTCCTCGACCTCGATGTCACCTCGCGAGTGGATGGTATCGTAGAGCCGAGACAAGTAGCGGAAAAGCATCAGGCTGGCACCAATTCCTCTGTCGGTTCCAAACGCCACACGGCCTCTCGCATCAAAGCCGTTTCCACGCGTGTTTTCAGTTTGACAAATACGTCATAGGCACTTGCCCAACGGATGCAATGCTGCAACTCATCGTCCAGTTCACCACGCTGAAAACGCTCATAGAACTCGGCAGAGGTCACGCCATACCGCTGTTCGTATTCATATAACTCTTCTGCAACCTCCAGCAAATCGTTCACCGGATTGCTCTCAGCCATCGCCTCAGCCAACATTCGCCGAAACTCCTCGGACGTCGGCACATTATCTTTAGTGATCGTGATCTTGGCCATTGAAATTATCTCCTACATTCCCTCCCTGAACCTTTGGTCATTCGTCATCCGTCCTTCGTCATTCGTCGTTACAACGGTATGTTCCCGTGCTTCTTCGGCGGGTTGGCGTCCCGCTTGTTGCGCAGCATCTGCAGCGCCTCGATCAGCCGCGGGCGGGTCTCCCGTGGCTCGATGACGTCGTCAATGTAGCCCCGCGCCGCGGCCACGTAGGGGTTGGCGAACTGGGCGCGGTATTCGGCCACCAGCCGCTCCCGCTCCGCCTCGGGGTCCTCCGCCTCGGCGAGTTGCTTGCGGAAGATGATGTTCACCGCGCCGTCCGGCCCCATGACGGCGATCTCCGCCGCCGGCCAGGCGTAGCTGATGTCGCCGCGGATGTGCTTGGAGCTCATCACGTCGTAGGCCCCGCCGTAGGCCTTGCGGGTGATGATGGTGATCTTGGGCACGGTGGCCTCGCAGTAAGCGTAGAGCAACTTGGCCCCGTTGCGGATGATGCCGCCGTGCTCCTGGGTCACGCCGGGCAGGAAACCGGGCACGTCCTCGAAGGTGACGATGGGGATGTTGAAACAATCGCAGAAGCGCACGAAGCGCGCCGCCTTGATGGAGGAATTGCTGTCCAGCACGCCGGCCAGCACCATGGGCTGCTGGGCCACGATGCCCGCCGAAAAGCCGCCCAGCCGGCCGAAGCCGACGATGATATTCTGCGCCCAATGCTGGTGCACCTCCAGGAACTGGCCGTCGTCCACCACGCGGTGGATGATCTCCTTCATGTCGTAGGGTTTCATCGGACTGTCGGGCACGATGCTGTCCAGCGCCTCGTCCATGCGCCCGGCGGGATCGGCGGTGGGCAGGAAGGGCGGGTCTTCCATGTTGTTCTGCGGCATATAGCTGAGCAGCCGCCGCGTGAGGGCGAGGCAGTCCTCCTCGTCCTCGGCGGCGAAGTGGGCCACGCCGCTCTTGGAGTTGTGGGTCATGGCCCCGCCCAGCTCCTCCGAGGTCACCTCCTCCCGCGTCACGGCCTTGATCACCTCCGGCCCGGTGATGTGCATGAAGCTGGTGCCTTTGACCATGAGCGTGAAGTCGGTCATGGCCGGCGAGTAGACGGCGCCGCCAGCGCAGGGCCCCATGATGGCCGAGATCTGCGGCACCACGCCGGAGGCCAGCACGTTGCGCAGGAAGACGTAGGCGTAGGCAGCCAGCGAGACCACGCCCTCCTGGATGCGCGCCCCGCCCGAATCGTTGAGGCCAATCACTGGTGCGCCGTTCTTCATGGCCAGGTCCATGATCTTGCACACCTTCTCGGCGTGCACCTCGCCCAGGCTGCCGCCGAAGACGGTGAAATCCTGCGAGAAGACGTAGACCAGCCGCCCGTCCACCGCGCCCCAGCCGGTGACCACGCTGTCGGCGAGGTACTTCTGCTCCTCGATGCCGAAGCCCACCGTGCGGTGGGTGACGAACATGTCCAGCTCGCGGAAGGAGCCGGGATCGAGCAGCCGCTCGATGCGCTCGCGGGCCGTCAGCTTGCCGCGGGCGTGCTGGCGATCAATGCGCGCCGGCCCGCCGCCCAGTTGAGCCTGCTCCCGCATGTCGTACAGTGCCTGGATCTTGGGATCAATGGTCATCTCAACCTCCGTAGTGTACGCGGGTGGATTGGTAGATTGGGAAACTGGTACATTGGGACATTGGGCGAAGGCTCACCCGTCTACCAATCTACCAACCCACCAATCTACCAATCTACCAATCTACCAACCCACCAACCCACCAACCCACCACCCTCACGCCCCGTAACGGATCAGCCTCTGAGCGTGGCCCAAGGCCAGGGGCAGCAACTCGGCGGCCGGGAAGGTCCCCAGCGCCC
>JACNHM010000576.1 GCA_014383605.1 Chloroflexota bacterium | reverse complement strand
GCCTTCGGCGTGGCCATCCTGCTCGGCGGCCTCTTCCGCCGACGAGGGGCGTGAGCACACAGACCTCCGAGGTCTCCACGGCCTCGGAGGTCTTTTTTGCGCCCTTGTGTTTTGTGACGTTTTCTGGTACAATATACCCGCCACCATTCGAGAAAAAGCACGATTCTGACGGTGAGCCCCATAGAAACCCGTTTCCTGCTGCTCCAGGACCATTCCTGGCCAGCACAGGCCTGGTAACGCCAGTGAGCTCGGCTGGCGGGCGTCAGAAAACGGGTTTCTAGAGCAGAGAAGAGGCAACGAAGGAGCTAGCATGACCACCACCGATACCACCCCCAAGGACTTCATTCGCGAAGCGGTCGAGGAAGACCTGGCCTCGGGCCGCTTCGACCGCGTGCACACCCGTTTCCCGCCGGAGCCCAACGGCTACCTGCACATCGGACACGCCAAAGCCATCTGCATTGATTTCGGCGTGGCCCAGGATTACGGCGGCCTCTGCAACCTGCGCTTCGACGACACCAACCCGGCCAAGGAGGAGCAGGAGTACGTAGACCAGATCATGGAGGACATCCTCTGGCTGGGCTACGACTGGGGCGACCGGCTCTACCATGCCTCGGACTACTTCGAGCAGCTCTACCAGTGGGCGGAAGAACTGATTCGCAAGGGCAAGGCCTACGTCTGCGATCTCAGCGCCGACGAGGTGCGCGAATACCGGGGCACGCTGACCGAGCCGGGCACGGACAGTCCCTACCGCAACCGCTCGGTGGAGGAGAACCTGGACCTCTTCCGCCGCATGCGCGCCGGCGAATTCCCCGACGGCGCCCGCACGCTGCGAGCCAAGATTGACATGGCCTCCCCGAACATGAACCTGCGCGACCCGGTCATGTACCGCATCCTGCACGAGGAGCATCAGCGCACGGGCGACGAGTGGTGCATCTACCCCATGTACGACTACGCCCACGGCCAGTCCGATTCCATCGAGGGCATCACCCATTCGCTCTGCTCGCTGGAGTACGAGGATCACCGCCCGCTCTACGACTGGTTCCTGGAGGCGCTGGAGATCTACGCCCCGCGCCAGATCGAGTTCGCCCGCCTCAACGTCAGCTACACCGTGCTGAGCAAGCGGCGGCTGCTCAGGCTGGTCAACGAGGGGCACGTCAGCGGCTGGGACGACCCGCGCATGCCCACGCTGGCGGCCCTGCGGCGGCGCGGCTACACGCCGGAGGCCATCGGCGACTTCTGCGATCGCATCGGCGTGGCCAAGGCCAACTCCATCGTGGACGTGGCCCTGCTGGAGCACTGCCTGCGCCAGGATCTGAACCGGCGCGCCCCGCGCCGCTTCGGCGTGCTGCGCCCGCTCAAGGTCGTCCTGGTCAACTATCCGGAGGACCAGGTAGAGGAGATGGCCTGCGTCAACAACCCCGAGGACCCCAGCGCCGGCACGCGGCTGGTGCCCTTCTCCCGCGTGCTGTACATCGAGCAGGAGGATTACCGCCAGGACGCGCCCAAGAAGTGGTTCCGCCTGGCCCCGGGGCGGGAGGTACGGCTGCGCTACGCCTACTTCGTCACCTGCGTGGATGCCATCAAGGATGAGAACGGCCAGGTGGTGGAGCTGCACTGCACCTACGACCCCGCCACCCGCGGCGGCGACGCGCCGGACGGGCGCAAGGTCAAGGGCACGCTGCACTGGGTCTCGGCGGCGCATTCCGTCGAAGCCGAGGTGCGCTTGTACGATCGTCTCTTCTCCGTGGCCAACCCGCTGGACGTGGCCGAGGGGGAGGACTGGATAGACCACCTCAACCCCGACTCGCTGGAGGTGCTGACGGGCTGCCGCGTGGAGCCCGGCCTGGCCACCACCGCGCCGGGCAGCATCTATCAGTTCGAACGCAACGGCTACTTCTGCCTGGACAGCAAGGATTCGACTCCCAATGCACTCGTCTTCAACCGCGCCGTCTCCCTGCGCGACACCTGGGCCAAGATCGAGCAGGCGCAGAAGCAGGGGAAGTGATCCTTTGAGGGGAAGGCTTCAGGTTTGGAAATCGGGCGAGGTATCTATCATACAAGCGAAGGAGTTGCTGGGATGGGGAGATCAAGCTCAATTCGACGCATTCCTCGTGGGGCTCCAGATAGAGATTGGAAAGGTACTGTACGCCTGAATCCAAGAGGGTACACGTGTGGCCACTGCGGTAGAGAAGTTGGCCCGAACGAGGGTTACACTACTCTGGCGGGTTTCGATAATATATACATCTGCTCAATATGTAGGCGGCCAACCTACTTCGGCCAGCAAATGGAACAAGTACCTGGCGCCCCCTTTGGCCGTGATGTATCGAACCTTCCGGCTGACATTGAGCGGCTTTATCAGGAAGCACGAGACTGCATGAAAGCATGCGCCTATACCTGCGCGGTTCTTGCATGCCGTAAGATGCTGCTGCACGTAGCCGTTAACATGGGGGCTCCTATCGAGAACTTGAAGTTCGTTCAGTGTGTTGATTACCTTGAGACCAGAGGATACGTTCCTCCGAACGCCCGAGGATGGATCGACAGGATTCGTGACAAGGGCAACGAAGCTAATCATGAGATCAACATCATGAGTAAGCAGGAGGCAGAGGACATCATCAGTCTTGTCGAAATGCTACTCATGATAGTCTATGACTATCCTTCCAGGGCCTAGGAGGTCCAACCCTACATTTTTCCCCTCACCCTAATCCCCAACCGATCCACCGGCGAGAAGCGGTGATGCTGGACCTTGACGTGGGCTTCCACTGCTGTTGCATGGAGTAAACGAATGGGCGGCGCAATTGACCGTGAATTCCTGATAGGCCAGACGACGATCCACGTGGTCAGCGGCAAACTGCCGCAAGACGCTGGCGGTGCCGACGCTCTGGTCAGCTCCGACGACGTGTACCTGACCATGAGCGGCGGCGTCTCCCGCGACATCAGCGAGGCCGCCGGAGAATCCCTGCGCCAGGACGCCCGCAAGCAGCAGTTCCCCCTGGCCATCGGCTCCGTCGTCGTGACCAGCGCCGGCCGGCTGCCGGCCAGGTACGTCCTGCACGCCACGACCCTGGACTTCCAGACCCGCCCGCCGGCGGAGGCCCTCATCGCCCGCCTCATGCAGCGCATTCTCGAGATCGGCAAGGCACTGGGGGTTCAGCACATTGCCCTGCCGCTCTTGGGCGCCGGCACGGCCGGGCTGTCCGAGGCCGCTGTCCTCGACCTGATCCTCCGCAGCGCCGCCTTCCATCTGGCCTCCGAGAGCTTCCCCCTCCGCCGGCTGACGGTGGTCATCCTCGAGTCTGCCCAGGTGCAAGCCACCATCGAAAAGTTCGCCCAGGACGTGGCCGCGGCAGAGCAGATTGAAAGCCGAATAGAAAAACTCCGCTCAGCACGGGAGGCCCTGCCTGACGACGAGGAACTGCGCGCCGCTCTCAATGCCCGCATCGGCGCCGCGTCGGAGGAGTTGTGCGATCTCTTCCGATTCGCAGCGTTGGATGATGGGATCAGCCTTGAGGATGGCCTGCCTCTCACGGCTCAGGAAAAGCAGGAGCGCCGCGAGAACCTGCGCAAAGCCCTGGACAGACTGAAGGGAGAGATTGACCACAAGAAGGAGCTACAGCACATCTACGTGCGCAATCGGGAAGAGCTGGAAAAGAAAGAGGCGCAGTTCGGCCTGCACGTGCCCTCACACGTGGTCACCGAGTTGGAATACACCCAGAAGATGGGCGAGGAACTGAGCCGAGAGATCGCCGAACTGGAAGCGCAGAAGCTGGCGCTCCAGCGTCAGTTTGATGCATTGGGCTGATCATCTTTCGCGACCACCTGGGCCGCCGGAGAAAAGGGAGGGGAAGAGGCTTTGGAAGAGACAAAAAACAAAGACGCTGAGACGACGACGGCCGTCGGGAAACACAGGACCGGCGACGTCCAGCGCTGGTCTCGCTGGGCCACGTTCGCCCTGGAGCGATTGCCACTGCCCTACTGGCTGATCGTTGCCCTGGCTGGGGTGATGGCCCTGGCGGAACAAGTGTTGGAGTACTCCCTCGACGACCCTGCTTTCAGCCGTCTGACAGCCGCCGCCGTGACCAGGCTGCTCGTCTACCCCCTCATGGCCATCTATATCCTGATGTTTCTGCGTATCCTGAAGACGGGGGCTGTGAAAGCGCTGACAGAGCTCCGCTCCACGGTGCTGATCAACGATCAGGAGTACGACGAGCACGTGCGTCGTATGGTCAGCGCAAACTGGCGCATCGAGCTGGCCCTATTGGGCCTGTCCACCGCCATTGTGCTGAACATGTTTTTGGTGAGCCGAAGTGATCTCCTGAACTCCGAAAGCACATTGCCGGCTGCGCTGCCGGCGGCCGTGTTCATCGCGGCAAACTACGTGTTCCTGGGCTGGTTGTTGCTCACCCAGGTGTATTGCTCCATCCGCCATGCCGTCGCCCTGCGCGCCCTGGCGCAGCGCCCCCTCGTCGTCAACGTGTTCGACCCCGCCAACCTGCTGCCCTTCGGCCGGCTGAGCCTGCTCCACTCGCTGCCCAACATGGGCGTCATCCTCATCCCGTTGATCATCTTCGGCCCGCCGACCGAAGCCGGTTACCTGGTGATCGCCTTCTCCCTGGTGGGCTTGCTGGCCCTCTTCATTCCCCTCTGGGGGGTGTATAAACAAATAGGCCAGGCCAAATCGCGTGTCGTGACGAGCATCCACGAGCAACTTACGGAGATTCAGAACGCCCTGCTCCACGGGTCGGGGGCCGGGACGGGAAACTTCGGCAACGTGGCCGAAATGGCCGACCGTACCGGCGCGCTGGCGGAACTGCGCAAGATGATCCAGGAATCTCCCAACTGGCCCTTCAAGGACACCGCCGAGGTAGCGCGGGCCATCCTTGCCGTCGCCAGCCCTCTGGTCTACTTCGTCCTCAACGAAGTCATTCGGGTGTATCTCCTGCCCATCTTGGCGAACTCCGGATAGTCTCAGTAGATCCCAAAAGCTCGCGGTGGACTGCCAAGTCCACCGCCTTTCTGCCGGACTTGGCAGTCCGG
>JACNHM010000354.1 GCA_014383605.1 Chloroflexota bacterium | reverse complement strand
CAGGTGGGAACGAAGACGGAACCCCCGCCAAATGTCAAGACTACTTGACACTATCGATTTATTACGACGCTACAAACACAGCGCAGTGGATGTGCGTGACATTGGCCTTCGGGGGGCCAAAGATCCTCAGATTGCAGCTCATGCCCAGAGCGAAGGTCTATGTCTTTTAACAGGTGATTTCGATTTCTCGGATGTTCGCAACTACCCTCCTGGAGAGCACGCGGGATTGGTAGTCCTCAAGCTCCCCCGAACGGCAACCGCCTCTTTCATTCTCACCCTACTGGAGAGTTTCCTACAACAGGAAGACCTCGTAGCCCAGATGCCTGGGAAACTGGCCATTGTGGAACCCGGTCGAGTTAGGATCAGAACAGGCTGACGGAACACGCAACACGGAACACAAGCAGCCATGTTGCGTGTTGCTCTTGTGGGAGTAACCCGACGTGCGCGTACTGATCATTGGTGCAGGGGCCATCGGCTCGCTCGTCGGCGGGAAACTGGCCCTGGCGGGCCATCAGGTGACGCTGGTGGGGCGACCTGCCTATGCCGAAGCTGTGTACAGGCGCGGCTTGCGTCTCACGGAAGCAGGCGCAACCGCCGTCGTGCGGCAGGCAGCGGTGCATACCTCGCTGGCCGAAGCCTTTGCCCGCGGCCAGCAGTACGATCTGGCCTGTCTCACGGTGAAGTCCTATGACACCGACACGGCGGCCGACGAGCTGGCAGCGGTGCCGAGCGCGCCGCCGCCGCTGCTCACCTTCCAGAACGGCGTGGGCAACGAGGAGAAGCTGGCCGAACGCTTCGGTGCTGCCGGCGTGCTATCGGGTACTATCACGGCGCCGGTGGAGGTGCTGGAGCCAGGAGCGGTGGCCGTGGCCCGCGCTGGCAGCATCGGGCTGGCAGCGGTGCAGCCGGGCGGCTCGTTGGCCGGCGCCGACACAGCGCTGCAAGAAGCCGGTTTCCAGGTCACACTGTACGACGACTACCGCGCCCTCAAGTGGTCGAAACTGCTGATGAACATGATGAGCAACGGGACCAGCGCCATCCTCGACTGGCCGCCAGCACAGGTTTTTGGTGACCGGAGGCTGTGCGGGCTGGAGATGCAGGCCCTGCGGGAAGGGTTGGCAGTGATGCGGGCGCAGCGCATCCGGCTGGTGCGCGTGGGCAGCTATCCCGTGCCGCTGATCGCCCCCCTGCTGAGCCGGCTGCCGGTGGCCCTGTTGCAGCCGTTGCTCAGTCGTTTCGTGGGCGGAGCGCGGGGCGGCAAGATGCCCTCACTGCACATGGACCTGAGCCGGGGCAAGGGGCGTTCGGAGGTGGAGGTGCTGAACGGGGCCATTGTCCGCGCCGGGGCATCGTTCAACGTGCGCGTGCCGGTGAACTGGGCGCTGCACCGCCTGCTTTTGGGGCTGACGCGGGGCGAGCTCGCCTGGGACGACTTCCGCGGCCGCCCGCAGCGTCTGCTGGCAGAGGCCGGGCTGGCGTAGAACGGCTGTGCAAGACAATAATGCCCGTGCCGAAAGGACGAAGGGTTCTGCTTGCGGACAGCGAGGCGCGAAGTTCGGACCCGTAGAGGGTGAGCGGATCGAGGTTGACAAAGGCTGGGCGACGTGATATACTGAAGTCGAGGTGAGATCATCAATGAACAGGCTTTCTGTGGCTCCTGATTTTCAAACGCTGATTGAAACTGTGGAGAGTTTGCCGCTGGACGAACAGGACATGTTGATCGAGATCATTCGCAGTCGAGTGATCCAGCAGCGGCGCGCCGATCTGGCGGCAGAGATTGCCAAAGCCCGAGACGATTTTCGACGAGGTGATGTGCGTCGAGGGACAGCGGCTGATGTCATGGCGGAGTTAGCGCATTGAGGACGCTAGTCTGGAGCTCCGCCTTCGTGTGAGCGTTGAAGCGCACCGTGCGCCGCCGGCCTGACCTGCAAGACAGGATTGAGCGGGCGCTTCAGCAACTTGCTGCTGATCCTTTTCATCCGACGTTGCATAGCCACAAGTTGAAAGGACAATTGGCCGGCGCCTGGGCCTGCGCAGTAGATTACGAGAACCGTATCCTTTTCGAGTTCGTGCGCAACCCCGAGACTGGTGAGGAAGAGATCCTATTGCTCACCTTGGGCTCGCACGATGAGGTATACTGAAGAGGGCCGCAGCGCCTGCTTTTGGGGCTGACTCGGGGAGAGCTGGCCTGGGACGACTTCCGCGGCCGGCCGGGGCGTCTGCTGGCGGAGGCTGGGCTGGCGTAGAGGCAATTCCAAAGGAAAATGAGGAAGACGGCGGACAATGCTTTGCCTTGAAGGGATGCTTGTGGTATACTTGTGAGTAGTGGATTCGCGGCATTGGGATCAGACATTGGAGGTGAAGTTATGGAACTGGAGAGTTACTTTGATTTCTTGAGCCCAGACGACATCCGCATCAAAGGAACCAGGGTTGGGATCGAGACAGTGTTGGATGACTACCTGAATGGTGCCAGCCCGGAAGAGATTGCGGCGCGCTATCGCACGCTGACGCTGGATCAGGTCTACGCGACCATCACCTACTACCTAAACAGTCAGAAGGAGATAGACAAATACCTGGAGAGGTGGCGAGCGTACGCCGAGGCAGCCTGGCAAGAGCAACAGCGCAACCCTCCCCCGGTGGTGCGTCGTCTGCGTGAGCTCAAGGCGCGCCAGCAGCCACGGGTGGAGGCCGTGGCGACGTGAGCGAGATTCGCTATCTTGTGGACGAGAACACCCCGCGTGCGATCGGCGACCAGTTGCGCCGACGGCAGCCGGATATCGTGGTGTTGACCATCGGCGATGATTTGGCGCCACCTCGTGGTACGTCAGACCCTGACATCTTGCTCTGGCTTGAGCGCGAGGGGTATTGCCTGGTTACCCGCAACCGGCGATCCATGCCTCAGCATCTGCGAGAGCACCTGGCAGCAGGCCATCACGTGCCTGGGATATTCACTTTGCGACCGAAAGCCTCCATAGGGCAGATCATTGACGACCTATTATTGATCTGGAGAGCCTCTCGCCCAGACGAGTACCAGGATCAGATTGTGCACATACCGCTTTGAAACACACATGCCTCAGGAGGCATTGAGCGGGCGGAGGCACAGTTCGGCCTGCGCGTGCCGGTGAACTGGGCGCTGCACCGCCTGCTTTTAGGGCTGACGCGAGGGGAGTTGCGTTGGGACGACTTCCGCGGCCGCCCGCAGCGTCTGCTGGCGGAGGCTGGGCTGGCATCGAGATGACCAATGACCCATTCGACAAATCCCAAATGCCCGTAGCGTGGCGCTAACGTCGCGGGATTTGACCATTGTGAATCGTGAATCACAAACCCGGTTTCCACTGCCGGCAGGCAACGGAGACCGGGTTTTCTCATGCCCGATTTGACAGAGCGCCCTTCTCGTGGTATATTTGCTCCTGCAGATATTTGCAGATGAAAGGGTTTGCAGAAAGAAGGTTCAGCGTGACCCATCACTACGACCTGCTCGACCGGTTGCGGGCGCAAGGACACCGTTTGACGCCGCAGCGAGATATGATTCTCCTGGCCGTGCACGATGCCGGAGGCCACGTCAGCGCCGAGGAAGTCCACCAACAGGTGCTGGCCCAGAACCCCCAGGTGGACCTCTCCACCGTCTATCGCACACTGGAACTGCTAATGGAGATGGGCATCGTCTACCGCAGCGACATGGGGGATGGCACCAGCCGCTATGAGCTGGCGGAAGAGGAGATGCACCATCACCTCGTCTGCCGCCGCTGCGGGCAGGTGATAGACCTGAGCCACGAACTGCTGGAACCACTGCAGGAACGGTTGCTGGCTGACCACGGCTTTGCTGCCGATCTCACGCACGTGGTGTTTCAGGGGCTCTGCAAGACCTGCCGCCCATGAGGACAGCGCCCCTGGTCCGCCTGATTGACGAACACCTGGCCCGGCATCCGGCGATGGAGCCTCGCGACGTGTACAAGCTCCTCTACCAGGGCGTGTTGGGGCCGCAACACCTCATCGCCTCGCCAGAAGAGTTCACCGAGAGGCTGCGGGCAGAGTACGAGACCGTACCTCCCTGGGCCGCTGAACCGCTCTGGGAGCCGGTCCGCCCGGACAGGACACTGGGACGCCTTAACCTGCGGCCCTTCAAGGTTCGAGGGGGAGACGTAGAAGAGCTCATCGCAGCATGCCTTGAGACGGCGCAGCAAGCCTGGGGAACGCCAGAGGAATTGCAGGTGGCGTGGGCCGCCTTCGTCGAGTTGTGCCGGGCGGGGCGGTGGGGAGTCTTCCTACTGCCGGAGGTGCTGGCCTTCTCCGCCTGGCTCGAGGAACACGGCTACCCAATCGTCCACCACTCTGCATGCTACAGGGAGGCGGATAAGCCTGCTTATCGCCTAGTGGGCAGGGAGTCTCTATCATACCTGAAGACACGGGAGGTCAAAGATGTGTGAAGAATGCGGTTGTGGGCTTGATACGGCCCTCGTCTGCCCTGAGTGCGGTGGAAGGATGGTGCTCATCAACAATCAGGCAACCTGTCTGTCCTGCGGTGCGACCCCTTCACCGAATGTAGAACCGCCAGAGCGGGAAGAGCATCACCACCATCACCATGCCGGACGCGTGCACGAGGAAACAAAGGCCGAGCCCGACGATCTGACCAAACTGCGCATCCTGCTTCCACATTGGATCGAGCACAACGAGGAGCACGCGGCCAGTTTCGAGCGCTGGGTGGCAAGGGCGCGGGCGCTGAGGCGGGGGGAGACGGCGCAGCGCATAGAGGATGCGGTGGAGCGGATGGCGGCCTGCAACCAGGCGCTGAGGGCCGCACTGGAGGCGCTGGAGGGATGAATTGAGCCATCTGCGAGGCATGATCAAATGACCACACAACCCATCTACCTGGACTACAACGCCACGACGCCCATTGACCGCCGTGTGGCGGAGGCGATGGCGCCCTACCTCTACGAACATTTCGGCAACCCGTCGAGCGCGCATCCCTACGGCGTGCAAGCCAAGCGGGCGGTCGAGCGCGCCCGTGCGCAGGTGGCCGCGCTGCTGGACTGCC
>JACNHM010000541.1 GCA_014383605.1 Chloroflexota bacterium | reverse complement strand
GGACAGGGCGGTGAAGCCCAACAGCAGCAGCAGCGGGAAGCGCAGCCAGCCGCTGCTGGCCAGGAAGACGAACATGAGCAGGGGCGCCGCCAGCATGGAGGCGAAGAGCACCCAGCGGCGGCCCAGCCTGTCGCTGAGGGCGCCGCCCGCCAGCGCGCCGACGACGCCTGCCGCCTCCAGCACCGAAAGCGCGGCTCCGGCGAACCAGAGGTCCGCGCCCTCTTCGCTCAGGAAGGTGGGCAGGTAGGTGGTCAGCGCCGCGGACATGAAGGAGCGCACGATGATGAAGCCCACCAGCGGGCCCAACAGCGGCCCCATCCGTCGCAGCGCCTGCCGCCAGGGGAGGCCCTGCCCGGCGTTCGGCGGACGGCCCGGCACATTCCTGAGCCGGAAGATGAGGATGGCCGAGGCCAGCAGGCCGCCGATCATCAGCCAGGGCGTGGACTGCAGGGTCAGCCACTGCACGACGCTGACGATGAGGATCGGCCCCAGGGTGCGGCCCAGCTCGCCGCCGACCATCCAGAAGCCCATGCCCCGGCCCAGGCTGCGCCCCGACAGGTTCCCCGTCATGGCCGGCCCCACGGCGTGCAGGCCTGCCGAGCTCAGGCCGGTCACCAGCAGGAGGAGGGCCATGACGCCGTAGCTCGGCGCCACGCCCAGCAGGCTCATCATCGCCGCCGTCACTGTGGGGGCCAGGATGACCAAGAAGCGCAGGCTGACGCGGTCGGCCAGGTGGCCGATGAAGGGCTGCAGGAGCGACGGGCCTTGCATGAAGACGCTCAGCAGTCCGGCCTCGGTGTTGGAGAGGGCCAGGTTGGCGATGAACAGCGGCAGGAGGGGCGCCAGGAAGGCCGTGTAGGTATCGTGCACGGCGTGCCCACCGCTGAGGGTGAGCACGCGGTCGGTTTGGAAGCGTTCGGCTTCAACAGCCTGAGCTGTGGTCATAATGGCCGTGGGGGGTACGCAGTGGGCGTTCTGTTCCCCGTTCAGGGGATGGGGAGGCCCAGGTCGCGGCGGGTCTTGTTGACGTCATACCACGGTTCGTTGGCTTGCCGCCGTCCTTCTTGGATGTACTCGGTGATTTTGAGCATCTCGATCACCTTGGCCCGCCCTTGCGGGTCTCGGATAGCCTGGCGAGGCGTTTTTCCCTCCAAGGCTTCGAGGGGCCGGTCGGACCAGTGCTCGTATTGCTGGCGCAGGATCTCCCAGCCCTCTGCTTTGGCCACTTCGGGCGAGACGCGCTGGCGCCTTGACGGTGCCACTGTCTGACGAGCCATGAACTCTTCCATGGGCTGGACATTGTCGCGATGGTGGCGGATCAGCCGACTCAATATGGTTTCCAGCAACGTTTTGCCCGCTTCCAGGCGTGCCCTGGACAGGCAGCTCAATTCCAGCCGATTTGGCCACAGGGTCACATCGCCCAGAGAGCGACACTTGGGTTCGTCTGGTTCCACGAACCATTGCACATCGTGGACGAAGACCTCGCCTTTGGGCCTGGGTTGCTCCGGCACGTGGGAGCGGCCACGGAGGAGCCAGTTGAAGTGTAGCGCGCCGGGGTGATCGGCCGAGTGGCCGGCATAGTTGAACTCCTCGGCTTCGTCCAGGCGCTCGGCCACGGCGTCGCCGTTCGCCACCCGGTAAAGGGCAGTGCAGACCTCCAGGGGGTGGCCTTCGGGGGTGATAAAGACGGGACGCTCACTGGCCTTGCGCCGCATGAACTGGCGGATGTCCAGGCCATGCCGCTGATAGAACTCGTCCAGCGTGGCCTGTGGGTGCTGGGCATGGAAATCGGCCAGCAACTGGCGGCTGTAGTCGAGCACGACCTCTTTCTTCAGGGGTGACAAAACGGTGCTGGCGCCGGTGAAGTGCAGGCGATCGGTGTAGATAGGTCGGGCCAAAAAGAGCTGCCAGCGCTGCAGGGTGCGCGAGGCCGAACGATCGTGCACTTCCAGGGTCTCGCCACTGAGCAGATCCTCGACAATCACGCCGGTGCCGGGCATGACTTTTTGCACCTCGAAGAGGCGGTAGCGGTTCCAGTGTTGCCATAGCTCCAGGAGCTCTCGTTCCTCCTCGGGCAGCCTGGGGCCTTCCTCGTGGGCGAAGATGTCAATGATCGGCTCGCCCGAGCGGGTCAGGTAGTCGAAGAAGTACCACTCCTGGAACTCGGGAAACTCCTCTTCATCGGCGACCAGGGTGCGAGTCCGCGTCACTTCTTCTCCAAAGAACCGGGCGAGAGCCGGTTCAAATTCCTCGGTGAAGCGCTGTTGAAAGGCAAACTTCTGGGTCCTCTCCCGCAGGCGGTCATCGGCCCTGGCTGCGCTCGTTATGACTGGCCTGGGCAAGGGGCGACGCGGCCGCGGTTGCCGCGTCTGGCGCTGGCGTTTCCGTTTGGCTGCGCTCATAACAGGATTTCACCTCCTGGATGTTTCATACCCTGACCAGGTTCCTTAGTGACGCAGCTTGTCCTCGCTGCGGCCGGCGCCGCCGTAGCGCAGGGCTTCGTCGTCGGGTTCAGGCCGCTGGGCGATGAAGTCGGCCCAGAGGAGTTGTTGGAAGGTGGCCTCGCTCATGTTCATCCTATGTGGGAACGGTGTCCAGAGCAGGCAGCCTTTCGGACCAGACAACGAACTCTTGTCTGTCAGGTGGTAGAGTGCGGGCGCCGCAGCGGGGACAAACGTAAAACACCGCCTCGTGGAGTATGATGCGCCCATGGGCAATACTTACGTCCAGACAGTGGGGTTCCATCCGCGCGCCGCAACGTCGGCATAGACCGGGAGCAGGTTTGATGCGACCCGGACCTACCCACTCTCCCTCTTCCATCTCCATTAGGGATGCTGTATCCGTACGGTCCCAGAACTCGGCTTCCTCCTTCCAATCTGCAAACTCCGGGATTTCAATCCTCATTGTTTTGCTCCTTTGCTCTTCCTCACAAACAGGCGTTGTTCGCCAGCGGTCATGTCGCGTGCGGTGACCAACCACAATTCACCACCCCGTCGCCGTCCGATCACCATGAACAGGTAACGCCCACTCTCCGTCCGACCGTACACCCGGCGTTTGTCACCTTCCCACTTCGGCGACCAGAAGATCCCTTCCAGGACTTCCAACACCTCGCCGATGGTTACACCGTGTGTGGCGATGTGCTCGAGACGCTCGTCATCCCAGTTCAGTTCCTCGAACATGCAGGCTCTCCATGATCATTTTGTACCACCCCAAACCACTCCTCATCCAACACATCCACAATCTTAACCGCCACATGCCCATCCCCGTACTGCCCCGTCTCCCAGGTATACTCGCCGCGCACAAGATCGTCGCGCCGGGCGGGGGTATCGGTGATGCGGGGGTGGAAGACTTCGCCGTCGTAGGCTGGGTCCACGAGCACCGAGGCCACGATCTGCCGCCAGTCCTCGATGGCTTCCGGGTCGTCTTCCAGGGAGAGCTTTTGCAACAGCAGGGGGGAGTAGAACTGCTCGATGACGAGGGTTACAGAGCCGTCTTCTTGGAGAAGACGGGTTTGTGCCTCCGGCGGGCGCTTGAAGATGGCGTCCTGGCGGTCGGTGAGGATCTCGCGCAGGGGCTGCTTGCCGTGCCAGTGCAGCATGGGCCGGCCGGGGAGTTCGGCTACGTCAAACAATTCCTGTTGCACGTGCTGGCTGCTGGACATGGGCCTCCACCTCTCATCGTGATGCCTGGGCTGCGCGCCTCCCATTATAACACACATGTCGCGGCCCGGAAAAACAGCGCCGGAGCGCTGCGTATCGTAACGGATCCGGGCTGAAAGGCGGTGTTGCTGCGTGGTCAAGTCCTCAGGTGGCAGCTCAAGGCTGTTCCAGCGGAGTGGCGGAGGCACAGCGTGTCACCTTAACCCGGCGAAGAGGTCTGTCTCCACCTCGTCCGGCCAGCCGACGGTGGAACGGGTCAGCACGAAGGTCTCGCTCTGCAGCCAGGGATCGCCCTGCATCTCTGCCAGCGCGTCGGCGAAGCGGCTCTGGCGGCCCACCTGGGTGGCATGACAGAGGATGCCGCGCAGCTTGGCCTGCGCGTGGGCGCTCACGTCAATGACGGTGGTGATCTCGTCGGATCGCCGGGCGACGAAGGGGAAAGGGACGCCGTCCATCATCGCGGACGGCGGTCGGTCGCCCTGGGACATAGCGGCCAATCGCTCCTCGGTCAGCACGTGGTAGTACAGCTTGCTCACCTGGTGCGGCTGGCAGACTCCGTCCAAATGGCCGGGGAAGCAGTCGGGGTCGGCAGCCAGGTCGAAGGCGATGGTCGCCCAGCGATGCACGGCGATGTGGTCGTAGTGGCCGTAGATGCCGTCGGGGCCGAAGGTGAGGAGCACCTGGGGCCTGACCTCGCGGATGATGCGCACCAGTTTGCCCACGGCCTGCCCCTGGTGGACGACGGTCAGTTGCCCGTCCAGGTAATCGAGGAAGCGGGGCGGGTGGATACCGTAGATCTGGCAGGCGCAGCGCAGTTCCTGCTCGCGCACGTAGGGCAGGTTGGCGGGCGTGGCCAGGTCTGGCTCGGCGATCTGGCCGGCCTCGCCGCGGGTGGCGGTCACCAGGTGGACGTCGCAGCCTTCGGCACCGTATCTGGCCAGCGTGCCGCCGACGCCAAAGGCCTCGTCGTCGGGGTGAGCAAGGACGGCCATCAGGATGAGTTCTCTCGACTTCATCTCTCCAAGTCCAGTATCCCCACTTGCTCAGCAGGTCCGTCCAGAAGCAGGCTCAGTTGATTGATGGCGTTGCGACCAAGGATGATCTTCGGAAGACCAACTCACGTTCTGGTTCAGTCTCCACGCGCCGTAGCAAGACTGGTTGACGACCGAAGCGTCGTCGTATGCGGTTGTGGAGTAGCTGGAAAGCTTCGTCGTGATCAACCACTTCCCCGTTCCGGACAGCGACGTATTGATGTGCGTATTTCTTGACCAAGTCAGAGTGCAGGGATCGAAAAGCCTCTACCTCTGCTTTGATCTTTTCCCGTTCCATCTGGCGCAAATACATGCCCAGAGCGGCTTCGAGCAGTTCGCTGGGCATCACAGCCTGCTCAGCCGCT
>JACNHM010000574.1:2394-5082 GCA_014383605.1 Chloroflexota bacterium | reverse complement strand
GTAACGAGCCTGTGGACGTGCTCTATGCCAGCCCCATGCTGCGCGCCCGCCAGACGGCGGAGGTCATCGGCGCACGCTTGGGTCTGCCGGTGATCGTGCAGCCTGGCTTCGAAGAGGCCGACCAGCCCTACTGAGACGAGCTTCCCCGCTATCCCAGCTCGTATGCCCTCCAACCAGAGCCGGGATGGACGCTCTCGCCGCAGGCCACGCCTCACTATCACGCCCTGCCCCGCTTGGTCAGCGGACAGCGGAACAGGTAGTCTCCCCCAACTGTGTTGACGCAAGCTTCGGCCGCTTTTTGACCGCAGAGACCGCCGAGAGCGCTGAGGAAACCAGAAGGTCTCTGCGTGCTCCGCGTGCTCTGCGGTAAGGGAAAAGCTATCAACACGAAAGAGGGAGACTACCGCGGAACAAGCGGAAGACAAACGTTCCGGTCTTTCCGCTGTTCCGCTGACGGTGATGAGCGGCCTTCTCCCATACTTTTGAACTGCCCGTCCTTCGTGGATAAGTTGACACCGGAGATGGTCTGAGGTATAATGATGCAGTTAGCCATACATATGGAGGATAGATATGCATCGCACGACGATCAACGTTTCCGAGCCGGTGTTGCAGCAGGCCAAGATCAAGGCCCTGCGCGAGCAGGTGACCGTTTCCGAGGTGATCCGCCAGCTCCTGGGCCGTTGGGTGGCCGACGAGATCGCTCTCCATACCGGCGAGCAGGCTCGTGACCGGCAGGTCGCGCTGGCGCGGGCAGCACATGGCATGTGGGCCGACCGAGATCCGGATGCCTACCTGGCTGCCAGCCGGGCCGGGTTGCGTGAACGCGACGAGGAGCTGACCTATGCCCGCCTGGATGCTTGATACGGTCGCCCTGATTGATTACTACCACGGCCGGCCGGGCGTGCTCCCCTATCTGGACGCCATCCTGGAGGGGCAGGCTACAGGTGCCTTTTCCACCGTCACCGAGTTGGAGCTGTGGCAGGGCATCCGCCCCGGCGAGGAGAAGCGACACCAGGCGCTGTTGGCCTTGCTGGAGCGGGTGCCTCTCGATGGGGCCATCGCCCGCCGGGCCGGGCAACTGCGGCGGCAGTTCGGGCTGCACCGGCTGTCGCTTCCCGACGCGGCCATCGCCGCCAGTGCCGAGCTCTCCGGCTGCACCTTGCTGACGCGCAACACCCGCGACTTTGCGGCCCTGGCAGACATGCTGGCCATCGAATTCTACGGGTGATCCACGAAGGACGCCAGGGACACGAAGGGGTGTGACCTGGCCATCCGTGTTTGTCCGTGTCCAATGAGGGTTCAAGCCAACACCTCGCTCTTCTCCACGCAGCGTATCCCCAGTTCCTCCAACTCCGCCAGCGCTGGCTCGTAGATTTCCGGGAGGACCGGTGTCAGGACACCGCGGGCCGCGATCTGGCCTTGCAGGACCATCTTCACGCCGATGGCCGCCGGCAGGCCGACGGTGCGCGACATGGACGAATCGCCGTAGGGAATGCCGAAGTCAATCAGCGTGGAGGTGATGCGCTCCTGGCCGTCGGGGTACTGGGCCAGGAACTCGTGCTGCAGGATGAGCATGTCCCGCTCGCCCGGCTCGTAGCTCATCTTCTGCAACATGCGCGCCGCCAGCACGCCCAGCAGCGTGCGCCGCCCGGCCGGCAGCGGCTCGTCGCTCCACAACCCCAGCCACGCCAGGTTGGACATCACCTGCGCGTCCGGCTCGATCCCCAGGTAAGCCGCCAGGTCGGCCTCGAGGCGGTCGCCGCGGCTGCCCACGAGCCGGACGCTCAGCTCCCGGAAGGTCAGCCCCGTCAGATCATGCCGTTCCTCGTCAGAAAACAGCCCCAGCTCGCCCAGCTTCTTGAGCGTGGCGCACCAGCCCTCGTTGCGCAGCGTGCCCCGGAACATCCCCCGCGTCGTGGGGATGCCGTAGGTCTCCATGTAGGGCAGCGAGTTGCGGTTGGGATAGCCCTCGAAATCGCCCAGCCCTTCGATGGGCGCCATCCAGTAGTGGTCGAACAGCTCCTCCCCGGAAATGAAAACCTCCTGGCCATCCCGCAGGAAGCGGGCCGCGCTGCGCCCGGCCGCGATCACGCCCCGCGGGCTCCAGGAGAACTTGTAGCCCAAGGGATTGCTGTTCGCCTCCGGCGCCGGCAGCCCGCCGCACCAGGAGGTGAAGCTGGTGATCTCGCCACCGGCTGCTTGCACGCGGTGGATGATCTTCATGGCTGCCATGTGGTCAATGCCCGGGTCCACGCCGATCTCGTTGAGGATGATGATGCCTGCTTCCTTGGCCGCGCCATCCAGTGCCCGCATGGCCTCGCTCACGTAGGACGTGGTGACCATGTGCTTGCCGTGGGCGATGCACGATTGGGCCACCCGGACGTGGTGAGTGGAGGGGAGCAGGCTCACGGCCAGATCGTGTTCCTCCACCAGCAGGTCGAGCCGGTCATCGTTGGCCATGTCCAAGGCGATCGCTTGCCCTTGCCGATGGCCGGCGATCATCTGCTGGGCCTTGCTGACCGTGCGGCTGGCCACGGTGACACAGAAGTCGGGATGCTCCAACAGATAGCGCACCAGTGGGCGGGCCACCAGCCCCGCGCCGAGGATGAGAACTCTTTGCATGTTCAACTGCCTCCTGTGATGTAATGGGCTGTTACCAAAGTCGTGACCGATGTCACCACTCTCCCA
>JACNHM010000574.1:0-2105 GCA_014383605.1 Chloroflexota bacterium | reverse complement strand
GGGATGAACTCCAGCAGCACGTGGCTGAAATCGCTGGACGCTTCCCGCGGCAGCTCGCTGGGCAGGATGTCCACGGCCATGATCACTGGCCCCTTGCCCTCGTGACCGTCGGTCGTCTCGCCGCTGTCGGGATGGTAGACATAAACCGGATTGCCCGGGTCCGTGGACTTGACCGTGGCCTCGATGGCTCCTTCGACGTCGCAACTGATGTCGCCGATGACCCGCAGCCTGGGCGTCTCCTCCCCGGCGAACAGTTCCTTCAGATCGGCTTTGGTCACCAGGCGCGGATACTGTGGCGCCCAGTAGATGGCGTTGACCAGGATGGTCGGGTAGGGGAGGTAGCGGGCAAACACGCCGCGGTATTTCTGGGGATGGTTGTAGTAGTCGTGCAACCCGAACCGCTCGTCCGGCGAGATGGGCTCCACCATGTGTTCTTCTTTGAAGACCACCTTGTAGATGTGGTGGCAGGAGGCTTGACTGTCCTGGGCTACGGCGGCCACGTCGGCGGGGTCTATCTCCACGATGGGCAGCGTGTCCAATATCTCCTGCACACCACTGGCAACGTTGCCGTAGCCGGCGACACCAATGACGAGCGGGGTCACGGCTGTGGGCAGCCCTTCGACCCTGATCCACTCGCCCACCACTTCCAGCGCGGCCCTGGCCCGCGCCAACCTCTCGTAGGTGTGCATGGGGTGCAGGGCCTGGAATGGATTGGGTATCCCTTCCCACTTCAGCCGCTGCCCCAGGGCCCAGAGGGTGTCCACCATCCCCGCCCAGCCGGCGTGGCGTCCGAAGAAGATCAGGCGGCGGCCCTGCTCGTCCACGATTCTCTCGTAATCAATCAGCGTGCAGCCCAGATCTAACAGGCGGCGCAGCATGGGCATGTTGTGCGGCTGGCCCTTGATGACGTGAGCGAAGAAGACGTAGGTCTTGTCCGGCATGAGGAGGTGGGGAGGGATCTCCTTGACCGCAAAGACCACCGGGCAGGGCGAGAGATCTTCCTGTACCGTGGCTCCAGCCAGAAGCATCTCTTCGTCGCTGAAGGCCCGCCTCTCCGACGGTTGCACGATCACCTCGATGCCGTGTTGGCGCTGCAGCTTGCGCACATCCCTGGGCGCCACCGGCACGCGGCGTTCCCAGATGGACTTGTCCTCGCGGCGAATGCCGATCAGTGTTCCCATGATTTGGCCTCCTCTTGTGACACGAAGTCCAATCCCCACTCGGCGAAGGGTTGCGCAAAACAACCCGATGTGGTACAATTGAGCTCGATCCACCAATGACAAGCGCGGTCAAAGCGAGGTGCGTTGATGGCTGTGAGAACTGTCTCTTTCCCTGATGAATGGCTTATTGAAGAGCTCCCCCGGTTGTACCGAGAACGACCAGATCTGGTGCATCCTCTCTTGCACAGCCTGTTGGCGGAGAGCGAAGACTTACGTTGGTCTCTCGTAGTGCGCGCCTATCAGGAGCGTCGGATCAACCTGGGCAAGGCGGCTGAACTCCTGGGGCTCCATGAGTTGGAACTGAGAGAACGCTTTCTGGAATTGGGTATCCCGCTGCGTCTGGGACCAGCCGATATTGCCGAAGCCCGGGCCGAGGTTGAGGCAGTACGCTCATGGTATGATCGAGTTCCAGGGGAGCAACCCCTGTGATTGCCTTGCTGGACAACACGGTACTATCCAATTTCGCAGCCGTTGGTCGCCCCGACCTGGTGCAGTTGGCTCTGGGTGAAGAAGCTGCTGTCACTGAAGCGGTGTGGAGCGAATTGCAGACCGGCATTCGCATTGGCAAGCTGCCTGCCCAGGACTGGTCGTGGCTCCCGGTTCTGGCGCTGACGGAGGCCGAGTGGTCTCTGTACCATTTATTGGCCCAACGCTTGAATGCCGGTGAGGCCTCATGTCTGGCCCTGGCGGCCATTCGAGGATATCGGGTCTTCACCGATGACCGAGATGCTCGCCAATTGGCTGCTGAATGGCGTATTCCCGTTTCTGGGACGTTGGGCCTGTTGTTGCGATTGCACGATCTTCAAGTTCTCTCCCTGACCGAGGCGGATGCTCTACTGGCAGGCATGATCGCCACAGGCTACCGCTCCCCGATTGTTTCGCTAG
>JACNHM010000184.1 GCA_014383605.1 Chloroflexota bacterium | reverse complement strand
GCCCAGGGCCGCCAGGTAGACGCCGGCGGCCAGCGCGCACAGCGCCTGGTTGGTGCAAATGTTGGACGAGGCCTTCTCGCGACGGATGTGCTGCTCCCGCGTGCTCAGGGCCAGCACGAAGCCGCGCCGCCCCTGCGTGTCCACCGTCTCGCCGACGATGCGGCCGGCCACGCTGCGCACGTGCTCCTGGCGGGTGGCGAAGAAACCCAGGTACGGCCCACCGAAGCTGAGCGTATTGCCCAGCGGCTGCCCTTCGCCCACGACGACGTCAGCGCCGTACTCGCCCGGTGGCGCGAACAGACCCAGGCTGATGGGGTCCACGGCCACGACCAACAGTGCGCCGCAGCCATGCACCGCCTCGGATAGACCCTGCATCTCCGCCGGGCTGTAGAGCTGCCCCAGGAAGTCGGGGTTCTGGACGATGACGCAGGCGGTGTCGCCATCGCACAGCGCGGCCAGTTCCGCCAGGCCGTTGCTCAGGTCGCCGTCTCCGACCAGGGTCAACCCCATGCCTTGGGTGTAGGTGCGGGCCACGGCCCGGTACTGCGGGTGCAGCGTCGGCGAGAAGATGACCTTTTTACGCTTGTGGCGGCTGACGTTGAGCGCCGTGATCACCGCCTCGGCCACGGCCGTAGCGCCATCGTAATGTGAGGCGTTGGCCACCTCCATGCCCGTGAGGGCGCAGATCATGGACTGGTACTCGAAGATGGCCTGCAGCGTGCCCTGGCTGATCTCCGGCTGGTAGGGGGTGTAGGCAGTGTAGAACTCGCCGCGGCTGATGAGCTGATCCACCACGCTGGGGATGAAGTGGCGGTAGGCCCCCGCGCCCAGGAAGCAGGCCGTGTGGTTCAGGTCGGTATTAGTCTCGCTGAGCATCCGCAGCTCTTGTTGGATTTCCAGTTCCGACAGCGGCGGCGGCAGCTTCAGCAGCGGCAAACGCGCCTCCTCCGGCACGTCGTGGAAGAGGTCTTCGATCCGCTCCACGCCGATAGCGGCCAGCATCGCCGCCCGGTCGGCGTCCGTGTTCGGGATGTAGGGCATGGGCAACTCCTTTCGGAGATCAGGTATCAGGTCTCGGTGATCGGTGATCGGGAACCCTGATACCTGATCACTGAGACCCGATCACTGTACTACTCCTCCAGCGTGTCCAGGAAGGCCTCGTAGGCCTCGGCGTCCATGAGCTTGTCCAGCTCGGAGGGGGCGCTCATCTCCACGACGATCATCCAGCCATCCTCGTAAGGCGACCCGTTGACCAACTCCGGCTCGTCCGTCAGCCGCTCGTTGATCTCGGCCACGGCCCCGCTGACCGGGGCATACAGATCCGAGGCCGTCTTGACAGACTCGACGACACCAAAGACTTCCAGAAACTGGACCTCGCCGCCTGGCTCCGGCAGCTCCACGTAGACCACGTCACCCAGTTGCTCCTGAGCGTAGTCGGTGATGCCCACCGTGGCCCGCTTCCCCTCGACGCGAACCCACTCGTGTTCCTCGCTGTACTTGAGTTCGGATGGGATGGTCATGCTTGTTTTTCTCCTCTCTTTCGTGTTGCCTTTCGTGTTGCGTGGTGCGTGTTTGTCGCGTCCTTGTCTACTTGTCCACTTGTTTACTTGTTGCCTTCCCCCAGCCCCAGCCAATCCACCGGCCGGCCGCGTTTTTTGACCGGGAAACGGCTGAGGACGACAGCCTCGTCGTGCAGCAGCACGCGGTCGCCCGGCGTCAACTCCTCCCGGGCCTTTTCCGCCCGCGGCCGCGAGGGCAGGTTGAAGATGCCAATCTGCACGCCCGGCCGGTTGTAGCGCTTTTCCACGTAGGCCAACCCCAGCAGGTAGCCTTGGGCGTCAAGGCTGCAACTGGTGACGTAGCCGATCACCTGGCCGCGCCGGTCGGTCACCGGATCACCCGTCTTGGGCACCCGCACGCCCTTCTCCCGCATGCGGAAGCGGATGACCACCTTGCCGGTGTCGTAGCCTTTCTCCATCAGGGCTTGCCGGCCGATGAAGTAGGGCTTGTGCAACTTGACGTAAGAACTGAAACCGGCCTCGATGGGGTTGACGTTGAACGGCCCGGCCAGCTCGTGGCCATAGAGCGGCAGCCCCGCCTCGGTGCGGGTGCTGTCGCGGACACCCAGTGCCGTGGGCTGCACGCCCAGGTCGTCGCCGGCGTCGAGGATAGCGTTCCACAGCGTCAACGCCTGCTCCGGATGCACGAACAGCTCATAGCCCACCTCTTCGCCGGTGTAGCCGGTGCGCGCCACCACCAGCTCCAACCCGGCGAAACGGCCTTCCATCAGGAAAGTGCGGGCCAGCCGTCCCAGCGCGGCAGCGGTCGCCGCGTCGTCGGCCAAACGCTGCAAGACTTGCATAGAGGCTGGCCCCTGCAGCGCCAGGTCCACCTGCTGCCGTTCGCCGGCGGCGGGATCCTTCAGGTCACGCAGGATGGCTCGGCCCTCTGGCTCCACCAGCCGCTGGCGGTCGAGCAGCACCTGGCCGTCGTTCACCGCGTTGAGCCAGGCCCAGTCCTTGTCCTCATTGACGGCGTTGACCACCATCAGGTACAGGTCCGGCGCGCGGTGATAGACGAAGACGTCGTCAATGACACGGCCATCGGGGTCGAGCAGGTAGCTGTAGAAGGCTTTTCCGGCGTCGAACCAGCGCACGTAGTTGCTGAGCACCAGGTCGAGGAAGCTGGTGGCGTGCGGCCCGGCGATCTCGAACACACCCATGTGGGCCACGTCGAACAGCCCTGCCGTCTGGCGCACGGCGCGATGTTCCTCGCTCACCGACGTGTACCAGACCGGCATCTCCCAGCCGGCGAAGGGGATGATCTTGCGGGTGTGTTGGCGATGCCACGCGTAGAGCGGCGTGCGCTTCACCGATGCGTCGTCGGGCTCCTGCCAGCGGAACTCCGGCCGCTCGTCCGGCGCTGCCCACTCGACCAGGTTCTTCTGCCCCACGAAGTATGGCTTCGTCAGCCGGAACAACTCAGGATGCGCCCCGTACAGCACTTTCTGATCCGAGCAATCCCCACTCAGCGCCGAGTCCTCCTCTACAATGCTGTCCAGGAATGCCTCGGCCACGGCCCCAAGTTCATCCCTCGCTCCTCGCTCCTCGCCCCTCGCCCCTCGCTCCTCATTCAAATCCGCCACCACCGCCGGGCCCTCGACCTTAGCGAAAATGTCGTCGGGATCGAAGAGCACGTAGCCATCGGCCAGGCCGCGCAGCCAGGCTTTGACCCGTTCGGCCTGGGCGTTGTGCACGGCCAGCAGGAAGCGGTCGCGGCCGCGCTCGTCCGGCGCCAGCCGCTGCAGGAAAGCGTCGTCCAGAAGCTGACCGTTCCGGTCCAGCAGCAGCGTGCGCTGCTGCTCGCCCACGCCCAGGCTGGCCGCGTCGTTGGTGCTGATCTGCTGCAGGAAGGGCAACGCCCGCCAGCCGCTGATGGCCAGCACGCGCCGCCCCTCGCCGTCGCTGGGATTCTCGGGCATGATGAAATAGTGCGGGTAGCCGCTGCCCATGGAGGGGATCTCGGCGGGCGTGGCGGCGGCCAGCGCGGCCACCTTGCGCTTCACCTCCTCCAGCACGTCCAGGTCAATCTTGCCCCGCGGCAGCGTGCCGATGAGCCCCTCGTAGGTGAAAGGCTCGATGTTCGTGACCACCTGGGCGATGCAGTCGGCGATGACGTCCATCTCCGCCGCGCCCATGCCCCGCTGGCTGACCCAGGGCGTGCCCAGCCGCACGCCGCGGGCGGTGGCCGTGGCCTCGTCGCCGGGCACGGTGTTCTTGTTGGCCACGATGCCGCACAGCTCCAGGATGCGCACCACGATCTCGCCCAGCAGCGGGAAGCCGTGCTTGCCGGCCATGTTGCGCAGGTCGAGCATCAGCAAATGGGTGTCGGTGCCACCGTAGACGAGCGGGATGCCCCGCTTACGCAGGCTCTCGCCCAGCGCTTGCGCGTTGGCCACGATGCGCTGCTGCAACTCGCGGAAGGCGTCGCTGCGAGCGATGTGGAAGGCCACGGCCATGGCGGCGAATTTGTTGGTGTGCGGGCCGCCCTGCGCGCCGGGGAAGACGGCCGCGTCCACCATCTCCGCCTTCTCAGCGTCAGTGGACATGATCACCGCCCCGCGGGGGCCGCAGATGGTCTTGTGGGTGGTGAAGGTGACCACGTCGGCGATGCCGATGGGGTTGGGATGGACGCCGCCGACCACCAGCCCGGCGGTGTGGGCGATGTCGGCCATCAAGTAAGCGCCCACGGCGTCGGCGATCTGCCGGAACTTCTGCCAATCGGGCGCCCAAGGGAACGAGGTATAGCCGGCGATGATGATGCGCGGCCGGTGCTCCAGCGCCAGCGCCATGATCTGATCGTAGTCCAGCCGCTCCGTGCTGCGGTCCACGCCGTAGGAGACGACGTGGTAGCGCCGGCCGGAGATGTTGAACTCGCTGCCGTGGGTCAGGTGACCGCCCTGGAAGAGGTCCAACCCCATGAGCGTCTCGCCGGGCGTCATGAAGGCGTCGTAGACGGCCAGGTTGGCCGCCGCGCCGGAAAGGGCCTGCACGTTGACGGAGATGCGCTCGGCGGGTATCTCGTCGGTGGCGAACAAAGCCGCGCAGCGCCGCTGCGCCAGCGTCTCCACGAAGTGCACGTAGTCGGCGCCCTTGTAGAAGCGGCGGTCGGCGTAGCGGCGGTAGTAGGTGAGCTGATGGTCGAGGTCCAGGAGCAGTTCCTCATCGTCCTGGCACATGCGGGTAGGCGGGTAGCCTTCGGCGTAGATGTTGTTGAAGACGGAGCCCAGCGCCTGGCGCACGGGCAGCGGGCAGAAGGATTCCGAGGGGATGAGGATGATGCGCCGCGCCTGGCGTTCTTCCTCCAGGCGGATGATGTGGCCGATGTCAGGGTCCACGTCGGCGACGTCGGCTCCCCAGAAGAGTTCGTGATAGGCTTTGTCGGGCATGATGGTTAGCCTCTCTGGGTGTGGGAAGTACACCCCTACCAGATGCGAAAAGGGACCGGCAGAAAAAAGTCTCTCCAGAGTGCTGTCCCAGCGCGATCCTCTTTGCCTGAGAGATTAGCCGCAAAGCCCGGCTGCTCTGCCAGCGTGCCCCTTCGGCGACCCCCATTGCGTGGCGCGGGTGGTTCTCTCTCGCGCTGCTCGTCCAGCCCGATATGCTTGTGGCCTCAGTGTACCACACTTGTCGGGCTTTGTCAATGCGACGCACCATTTCGCCGCGCCCGTGCCCATTTCTGTTTGACACAGAGGCTACCTGCGACTATAATCCAGCGACCGAAGCAGTGGAGTGAACAAGTATGGCTATCCGACCTGTGTTGACTATGGAAAACCTCGTCCTGCGGCAAAAGGCCAGGAAGGTGAGCGCCTTCGGCCCTGCGCTGCAGCGACTGCTAGATGATATGCTGGAAACGATGCGCGACGAGCCGGGCATCGGCCTGGCCGCCAACCAGATCGGCGTGCCCCAGCGGGTCATCGTCGTCGAGCTGCCTCAGGACGAAGAAGACCCCCAGAGCGGCAAGACCTACGCCGTGGCCAATCCCAAGATCGTCCGGGCCAGCCGCGAGCAAGAGGAGATGGAGGAAGGCTGCCTCTCGGTTCCCGGCCTGGTGGGCGACGTTTGGCGCTCGGTGGAGGTCACCGTCACGGGACAAGATGTCCACGGCAAGAGAATCCGCATCAAGGCCAGTGACCTGCTGGCGCGCGTCTTCCAGCACGAGATTGACCATCTGAATGGCATCCTGTTCATTGACCGCATCGAGAGCCCGGACAAGATCCGCCGCATCGTGCGGCCAGAGGAAGCAGAGACGGGGGAACAACAGGAAGCCGTTGCAGCGCTGATATGAGCAAGTTCGGGATTCAGGGTTCGGAGTTCGGAGCACGGAGTTCGGCGCTGAACCCAGGACCCCCCTTGTCTACTTGTGTACTTGTTTACTTGTTTCCTTGTGAGGAACTTTCGTGGACTTCTACGAGACCATCCAGCGTCGCCGCAGCGTGCGCAAATACAAGAACGATCCGGTGCCGGAGGAAGCCATCACCCGCTGCCTGGAAGCGGCCCGCCTGGCCCCCTCCTGGCGCAACGGCCAGCCGTGGCGCTTCATCGTCGTGCGCAATCGAGAGACGATCCAGCAGTTGATGAGAGCTGGCTCGCTTGGAGGCGCCGCGAACTTGTGGCTGAAAGACACGCCCGTGGTCATCGTCGCCTGTGCTGAGCCCCGCGTCAGCGGGGACAAGGGCGATCAGTCCTACTATCTGGTAGACGTGGCCATCGCCCTGGAGCATCTCGTCCTGGCGGCCACGGCCGAAGGGTTAGGCACCTGCTGGATCGGCGGCTTCAACGAGGACAAAGTGCGACAGGCACTGGACATCCCTGCACACATCCGCGTGGTGGCCATGACGCCGTTGGGGTATCCGGCCGATGAAAAGGGGCTGTACGACAGGCTGGCGGTCGTGGGGAAGCGGCAACTGCGACGCAAGTCGCTGGAGGAGATCGTCCGCTACGAGAAGTGGTGAATAAAACGTAAAACGTAATGCGTAATGGGGGCACGTTTTACGTTTTGCGTTTTACATCGTAGAGCCCCCGCCAGCCGTTGCGCCGCACCTGCCACAGCTCGCCCAGCATGCGCAGGGAATCCTTCAGCGGATTGATGCGGCTCCCCTTGCCGTAGTACCAGTTGACCGGCACCTCCACGATGCGGTAGCCCCAGCGCCGGGCGATGAACAGCAGTTCCACGTCGAAGCCCCAACCGCCCATCACCTGCGCGCTGAAAATGGCCCGCGCCGCCGGGCGCGTGAAACACTTGAAGCCGCACTGCGTGTCCTTGATGCCCGGCACGGCGATCAACTGGGCGACCAGGTTGTAGACCCGCCCCATCAGGTGGCGATAGAAAGGCTCGCCATAGCGCCTGGCCCCTTCCGCTTCCCGCGAGGCGATGGCCACGTCGAAGTCGCTGAGCTGTGGCGGCAGGAACTTGACCACCTCCTCAATGGGCACCGCCAGGTCTGTGTCGCAGACGTAGAGGTACTCCCCCTGCCCCGCCAGCATCCCCATTTTGACCGCCGCCCCCTTCCCCTTGGGGCTGTGCAGCACCCGGATGCAGGGGAAGCGAGCAGCGTACGCCTCGGCGATCTCCGTAGTGCGATCCGTGCTGCCGTTTTCCACCACCAACACCTCGGCCGCGTAGGGCTGCTGATCGAGGTAGGAGGTGACTTTCTCCAGCATGCTGGGCAGCCGCCGCTCCTCGTTGTAGGCGGGGATGACGATGGTTAGGAATGGCCGATCTGTCGATTGGGTGATTGTAGGTGTGTCTGAAATCATGGTCCTTGCTGATCTGGTATTGGATATTGGGTATTGGCTGTGAGGTCAGGCGAGAAATGGTAGGGCTAGTAGGGCGGCGACCAGGCTGGCGGCGATGGAACTGATGAAGTTCACGCCGTCGTTGTTGAGCCAGGGCCAGCCGCGCCGTGGCACGGTGACCTCCCCGCAGCGGTGCTGGCGCCGCTCCGTCTCCTTCTGGCACCGCTGGCAGAAGGAGATGCGTTGCACGGTGGCTCCCAGCAAACTGTCGAGCATGGCCCCTCCCAGCCCGGCCGCGGTCACCACCGGCAGCACGAACCAGTCGGACAGCAGCCAGCGGCCAGTGGTGACCAGCGAGGCGGCCTGGATGAACACGAAGGTGCAAATGGCGATGAAGCCGCTGCCGGCCAGCGCCGCCAGCGTGCCGCGCCGCGTGATCGCCCCCGACGTGCCCACGTCCACCGGCTGGCCGGTGGTGATCAGCCGCGGCGTCTCCGGCGAGAGCACGCCCCACTCCGTGGCCCAGGTGTCACTGTTCACCGCGGCCATGGCCCCGAAGTAACCCAGCGCCAGGCACGGGTACCACGCGCTCTCCCGTCCCACGAAGGCCACGGCCAGGGCCAGCAGCGCGCCCCAGCCGCCGTTGGCCAGCGTTTGCCCTAGATCCCGCCGGTGTCCCTTCTCGAACTTCTCCGCCAGATGCGCTTTCTGAGCGCTGCGGTAGTGCGAGAGCGCGCTGGCGCTGACGAAAAAGGCGATAAGCACCAGCCCCCAGACCATGCCGCCCAGGCCGAAGATCAGCGTGCCGGTGATCACGGCACCCAGCACGCCGCTGGCGGAAAGTGCCCGGCGCCAAGTGCCCAGCCCACCGATGACCGCGCTCAGGGCGAGGCCGAGCAGCAATTGGCCAACGTTCATCGGCCCATCAGGCTCCACAGCGCCAGCCCGGCGATGATCTGCACGGCCACTGCCCCGCCCCACAGCAGATAGGCCGCCAGCCGCTGGCGGCGGTAGATCACTCCGCCCCAGACACCGTTGATCCCCCAGGCCAGCAGCCCGATGAGCGGCAGCAGGAAAAGTCTCTGGCGTGCCCCGACGCGGTCCGGCTGGCCAGCGGCGTTGAAGTGCAGCACCACCTGTTCAGGCAGCGCCGGAAAGCGGAAGGCCAGGAAGCCGAAGAGGGCCAGGCTGAGCAGCAGGCCCGCCAGCAGCAGCCCCTGCCCTACGCGGTCTTGCCAGAAGCGCCACTGCCACAGGCGAGGCCACACCGGCTCCGTGGGCAGGGTGCGCGCCGGCCCCAGCAGATGCCGCTCTTGCAGGGCTTCCAGAAAGCTCTCCGGCTCGGCCGGGGAGATGCCGTACACCATCTCTGGGGTGACGAGCAGCAGTTGCTCCGCCGCCGGCCGCGTGGCGTAGGAGAGCCGTGGACCCAGCGGGCTTTCGCTGCGCGCCGCAGCGTAGGGGCCAGGCCAGGGCCACCGGTGCCGCGCCGACGGCGCTCCGCCGCGCACGATACGTTCGATCTGGGCCATGGGCAGCGGTTGGCGCAGCGGCCCCCAGACGATGGTCACGCCGTCGCGGTTCACCCGGTATTCCAGGCTGAAGCAGCCCCAGGTGCGGTAGGCCAGGTAGCCAAGCAGCGGCAGGCTGAGCAAGATCAGCAGGGCCAGCACGAAAGACAGCCCGCTGATGGGCCGGCCCCGCAGGCTGTACCACAGCAGCCCGTCAACCGCCAGCACCACCAGGCAGCCCAGCAACCCATACCATCCCTGCCTGGACCGTAAAGGCTTAAAACTCACCAATCTACCAATTTCCCCATCTACCAATCTACCGGTACACCGGCGTACACCAGTGACGATACTTCGGCACCTCGCCTCGTACGATGGGGAAGTAGAGATCCCGCAACTGCTTCACCACCGGGCCAATACAGCCGCAGCCCACGGGGCGATGCTCCACCTCGACGACGGCCACAATCTGGCAGCCCGTGCCACAGAGCAACGCCTCCTCGGCGATGTAGACCTCACTGCGGTCAATGCTGCGCTCCACTGTCTCCATCCCCAGTTCCTGGCGAGCCAGTTCAATGATCGTGGCCCGGGTGATCCCTTCCAGGATGTTGGAGGTCACTGGCGGAGTGATGAGTTGGCCATCCCGCACCATGAAGAAGTTCTCGGCGCTGCCTTCGGAGATGTGGCCGGTCTGCGTGAGCACGAGCGCCTCATCGAAGCCACTCAGCACCGCTTCCGTCTTGGCCAGCGCCGAGTTGATGTAGGCGCCAGTGATCTTGGCCCGGGCAGGGGCCGCGTTGTCGTCAATGCGGCGCCAGGACGAGATGCACACCCTGGCCCCCTCTTCGTTCTCGATGTAGCATCCGAAAGGGACGGCGAAGATGGCCAGGCCATCGCTCAGACCGTGCAGCCGCACGCCAATGCCCTCGTCGGCCTTATAAGCCAGGGGGCGGATGTAGGCATCCTGGCGGTACCCTTCCTTGCGCAACAGCTCCACCGTGGTCTCGCCCAACACCTCCACGCCGTAGGGGATCTGGATGTGCAGGATGCGAGCCGAGCGGTGCATCCGCTCGTAGTGCTCGTTCATCCGGAAGACATAGAGCTGCTCTTCGGTGTCGTTCCAGTAAGCGCGCAGCCCCTCGAAGCAGCCGGTGCCGTAGTTGAGGGCGTGAGTCATGATGCTGACCTTGGCTTGCTCGATGGGTACAATGTTGCCTTCGAAGAAGGCATACTCAGGCATCGTAACTCCTTGTTACGAGACGGTCTGGCCCTCGTTGGCCCTTGGCAATAGTCGTGTTGCGTGTTGCGTGGTGCGTGAAAACGTACGCAACACGCACCACGTTTTCGCTCTGCTAAACGTGTTCACTAGCAACTTCAAGTGATGGCTTCCACAACCTCCTGTATCGGACGGCGGGAGGTGCGGCCGCCCGCTTCCTGCGCCGGATAGCCGACGGGGATGAGCGCCACGGGCCGCAGACCGGCGGGTAGGTTCAGCGCCCGCGCCGCTTCCCCTTCGTCGAAAGCACCCACCCAGCAACTGCCCAGTCCCAACGCCGTGGCCGCCAGCAGGAGGTGCTCGGGGGCCGCCGCCGTGTCCTGCAGGCAGTACAACTCGACCCCGCGCCGCCCGTAGCGGCTGGCGGAGCGTTCCGGCTCGGCGCAGACGACGATGACCAGCGGCGCCTGAGCCACGAAGGACTGCCCCCAGGCCGCTATGGCCAGCTCTTCCTTGACCTCCGGCCGCCGCACGACGACGAAGTGCCAGGGCTGGCGGTTACCGGCGGAGGGGGCGCGGATGGCCGCTCGCAGCATCTGCTTCACCAACTGCTGTGGCACGTCCTGCTGTGTGTCAAACCACCGCACGCTGCGGCGCGCCTCAATCACCTCCCAGAAGTCCATCAATCCCCCACTCCTGTAGTTCACCCAGCAGCGAATACGCCGTCATGTCCATGGTCAGCGGCGTCACGGAGACGTAGCCCTGGGCCAGCGCCCCGACGTCGGTGCCGTCTTCCGGCACGCCGTCGGGCGGGTCGCCGCCGATCCAGTAGTAGGGCTGGCCGCGGGGATCGTCCCGAACAATGAGCACATCCCGGTAGACCCGCCGTCCCAGCCGCGTGATGCACACACCCTTTATCTCGCCCGGCGGCAGATTGGGCACGTTGAGGTTCAGCAGTGTGTTGGGCGGCAAGCCCCGTTGCAGCACCTGCGCGGCCAGCCGCGCCGCCACCTGCGCCGCCAGCCGGTAGTCGGCATCCTCCGCGTAGGTATCGAGCGAGACGGCCAGCGCCGGCAGCCCCGCCACCACGGCCTCCATCGCCGCCGCCACCGTTCCCGAATAGGTGATGTCGTAGCCCAGGTTGGCGCCGCGGTTGATGCCGGAGACCACCAAGTCAGGCTGCACGGGGATGGCTTCCAGCACGGCCAGGCCGACGCAATCGGATGGCGTGCCGCTGGTGGCGTAAGCCAGGCTGTCGTCAGCCAGGGATACTGGCCAGACGCGCAGCGGCTTGTGCATCGTCTTGGTGTGGCCGGCGGCCGACCAGCCCCGCTCCGGGGCGATGACGGTGACCTCACCTATCGTCTCCAGCGCCTGCTTGAGCGCCAGGAGCCCAGGCGCTTGCACACCGTCGTCGTTGGTGACGAGGATTTGAGCTACAGTTCCCATGTGATGATCAAAATTCCCAAGAGCATGAAAAGGCCCCCACGAATCGTGGCGGCCATCACAGCGTTCCCGTGTGCCAGCGGTACAGGAACTCGCCTGGCCGCAGCACTTCGAATGCCTCCGTGGTCAGGCTGAGAAAGTGGCGGTTGTCAGAGATCAGGTACTGCACTCCCATCCACTCGGTGAAAGCGCCGATCAAGGCATCCGCCTTGGCAGGCAAGCCCAGGGCAGTGTATTTCTCGATGAGATCGGGCGGGGTGGGGGCATCAACAATGTGAAAACGGGTTGCCTCGCCGATGGTGGCGAAGAATTGTTTATCCATCCCAATGGGAGCCAGATTGCGTACCGTCTCGACGACAATCAAGCGAGGGACAACTACACTCAACTGCGGCAACATGTCCATCAAAGCTGCTGCGTCCGCATCGGCATCGGTAGTGCCGAGGATGAATATGTTGCTATCTATACAGATGAGCATATTCCTCCTCGAAGATCTCCTGCCGGGTGCGGCGGAGGCTCTCGATGATTTCCTCCTTGGTCTCTCCTAAGCCAAGAGCCTTCAGTCCACCCGCCTCCCGAATGCCCTGTCGCAGCCTTCCGAGCTCTCTCCGATAGGCCTGACGCTTTTCCAGTTGCTCAAGCTTCTCCTCAAGAGCCTGTCGCGCAAAATCAGCCAGGCTGGGTACAGCATATGCCACCTGAGCCTCGCACATCTTCTGATACAGTTCCTCGGATACCTCAAAGGTGATCTGTCGTTCGCTCACGTCCACCACCTCCTTCTCCCAGCCCCATTGTAGCACAGTCCCTGCAGCGAAGCAAAGACTCCACCCCTTCAGGCCCCTCAGGCCCCTCTTTTCACCTGTCTCCTTCTGTCATCATCGCCCAGATACGCCACCGACGCCAGCCAGGCCGTGGCTTGCTCTTCCTCCTCCTCTTCCTCGTGCGTCACGAAAATGCGTATCTCCTCACTCTCGCTGACGTTGCCGGCGGCGTCGTAGGCCTTGACCTGGATGACGTGGGTTTCGGTGTAGCCGTGCGTGTCGGAGATGATGCTGCGGCCGTTTTCGAACCACCACACCAGTCGCCCGTTGGGCTCGGTGATCACTTCCGAGACCTTCACCTCCCCCAGGCTCACCGTACCGTCGGGGTTGGTGATGACCCGCGTCTCGGAGATGATGGCGCCAGGCACGGGGATGGTGTCCGACATGGCGATGGTCCACTTCTGGCTGTACGGCGGGACGGTGGTGGTGCCGAAAAGCTGGCCGTCCAGGTAGAACTCCACCCGATCCATGGCCCAGCCGTCGGTGGCCTCGGCGCTGACCCGCACCCACTCGTCGTCCTCCATGACGTAGGCCGCGCCATCCTCAGGGTGGAGCAGCGTGACCGTGGGGGAGATGTTGTCCACCGTGACCTGCACGGAGGCCGTGCGCGGGCCGCCGCCGCGGTTGACCACCAGTTGCAGTGTGTACAGCCCGTCGAAGCCGCTCACGTCCCAGAACTCCAACACCCCCTCGCCCACCTGATTGGTGTGCTCGCCGCCCAGGTGGCTCCAGGCTGTGGGGCTGAGGCCGGGGCCGAACTCCAAACGGTAGTTCTGGAAATCGCCGCCGCGGGCATTGCCGGTCACCGCCACCACGCCGCGCACGTAGCTGTACGGTGCCGGCTCAATGATGGCCGTCTCCGGATCAACCTGGCTGGGGCCGTGGCTGTCGTCCCACTGGCGGGGCGGCTGCTCGATCGCGGCCTCTCGCACCCAGTCGTCGGCGATGGGTGGGTAGATGGGGTAAACGCGCCGCTCCTTCAGCTCCGGCGGCGTGTACACCGTGGCCAGTTTGCCGTTCTCGCGGTTGACCTCGAAGGCCTGATAGAGCGTGTCGTGGGTCGTGGGCGCATGGCCCAGCAGGAAAATCTCCCGCACGGTGCGGGGGCAGTTCTCCGTGGGCAGCAGGCCCGAGGGATAGCAGACCTGGACCCACTCCAGGCCGGGCGGCTCCAGCCACTTCTCCACAGGCAGGTCGCGGTGCGCGTAGGCCATCACGTCGTGGAAGATGGGCGCAGCACCGATGGAGCCCGCTATCCTGTCCATAGCCTCGTTGTCACTGTTGCCCAGCCAGACGCCCACCGCCAGTTGCGGCGTGAAGCCGATGGTCCAGGCATCGCGCCAGTCATCGGTCGTGCCCGTCTTGGCCCCCACCGGGCGGTCGGGCAACTCCAGGTAATCGGCGAAGCTGCCGAAGGCCGGCCGCCGCGCGGCGGTGTCGGTCATCACGTTGAGCGTCATGTAAGCCAGGCTTGGCGGAATGACCTCCCGCACCTCCGGCTGCTCGTAGCGGTAAACGAGGTTGCCGTCCATGTCCACGACTTGCAGCACGGCCACAGGATCGAGGGTGCGATAACCAGGGCGTTGTCGCTCCGGCGGCACCGGCTGTCCGGCCATCGTGCCCCCGTTGGCGAAGACGCTGAAACCGTAGGCCATGTCTATCAGCCGCACCTCGCCGCCGCCCAGCGTCAGGCTCAGCCCGTAGTAGTCTTTGGTCAGCGTATTGATGCCCATGCGATGCGTGGTCTCCACCACGTTTTTGACCCCCACCTGATCCAGCAGCCAGACGGCAGGGATGTTGTAGGAGTTCTGCAACGCCTGGCGTAACTGCATGGGGCCGTGGGCGCGGCGATCGTAGTTCTCCGGGGCGTAGATGCCGGTCTGCGGGTCAGGGAACCCCATGGGCACGTCCAGCACCATCGTGGCCGGCGAGTAGCCCTGGCTGAAGGCGGTGAGGTAGGTGAAGGGCTTGAAGGAGGAACCGGGCTGCCGCTCGGCCAGGGCCACGTTCACCTCGCCGTCAATGTCCTTGTTGTTGTAATCCAGGCTGCCGACCATGGCCAGGATCTCACCCGTTCGGGGCCGGATAGCCACCACCGCGGCGTTGGAGACGTTGTGCTCCACGTTCTGGCGGCTTGCCAACTGGGGGATCGGATCGCGGGGCAAACAGGCGGGATCGTCCGGTGGCTCCTCGTGGCGCAGATGAGCGATGTGCGAGCGGGCGATGCACTCGGTCTGCTTTTGCAGGTCCAGATCAAGCGTGGTGTAGACCTGCAAGCCCTTGCGCCAGATGAAATAGGGATCGTCGGGTGTGTTGTAGGTGTTTTTGAGCCGCTCCAGCACGTAGAGGGCGAAGTGGGGGGCACTGAGATTGTCGAAGCGCTCCAGGGCCTGCTCGCGCACCTGCAGCGGCTCGGCGAAGGCGGCATCCGCCTCCTCCTGACTGATGTAGCCCGCCTCCACCATGGCCTGCAAAGCGATGCGCTGCCGATCTTTGGCCGGATCGGGGTTGTCAATGGGATTGAGGCCAGGGTACTGCGGCAGCGCGGCCAGCATCGCCGCCTCGGCCAGCGTCAGCTCGCTGGACGGCTTGTCGAAATAGATGCGCGCCGCGGCCTCGATGCCCACGGCGAAGTTGCCGTAGAAGTTGGAATTGATGTACCATTCCAGGATCTGATCCTTGGAATAGCGGCGGGTGATCTCCACCGCCAGGATGACTTCTTTGATCTTGCGGGAATAGAGCCGCTGGTAGCGCTGCTCCCGCTCGATCAGCACGTTCTTGATGAGCTGCTGGGTGATGGAGCTGCCGCCTTGTATCTGTCCGCCGGTCAGGTTCTGCACGAAGGCGCGGATCAAGCCGCGCAGGTTGATGCCCGGGTTCTCGTAGAAGCTGCGATCCTCCAGGGCGACGGTGGCGTCTACCAAGTAGGGGGACATCTGGTCGAGCGGGACGTAGGTGCGGTCGCCGCGGTAGGGGCGGGGGTCAATGGCCTCGTAGAGCAGGTGCTGGCCCGTGCGGTCCCAGATTTTGACGGTCTCGAAGCTGACCTGCTCGGTCTCGATGGCTTCAGCGTCGGGCAAGTCCTGGGCGAAGTAAGCATAAACGCCGCCCACCGCGCCCACCGCCAACGCCAGCAGCAGGCCGACGGTCAGCAGCGTGACCAGCAGGCAGCCGCCGCCTGTGCGCAGCAAACAGCCGGTGATGCCTGACCCTCGATTGGCCGCCCGGCGGCGGCGCCGCCAGGCGGTGATACGTTGTTCACGTCGGTTCATGCCTGCTATGTTAGCAGAAATGCAGTGAAAAAGCAAATCGTTTGCTGTCTCCCTGTTGCCTGTTTGGAGAGGTGTGGTATAATGTGTCCCAGAGGATTCGGAACGAGAACGGCGTTTCCCGTCGCAAACTGTGAGGAAGAAGCTAAAAAGGAGATGCTATGGCTATCCACTTATACCTATCAGTGATGCCCGAGGCGTTGATCGCTTCGATGCTGCCCCCCGAAGAGTTTGGGGTGTACTACGCCATCGGGTCTCAGAAGAAAGCCCGCGGACAAGCACTCTTCATCGAAGTGGATCCGGACTTCAGGCACGAGTTCTTCCGCATCGAAGAAGGCATCCGGCGGTGTATGCCCCACGAAGACGGAAGCCCAAAACGCTCGATCTACATCTCCGTCTATCGCGTTCTGGAGCATGTGCCCCTGGATGTCATCCACAAGCTCTATCTCGTGACTCAGGATGGGCGGGTGCTGGGGCTGGAAGCAAGTGATGAATTCCCCGAGGATGCGGAGAAGTTGCATCTCTACCAAGAGGTCGCACCTGTGCATCCCCTCGTGGTTAGCACCTTGGGGCCTCGCGATTTCTATGAGCTCATCGTTAAGACCCCCGCCAGCCTCATCTCCCTGCCAGCCGTTTGTTTCGTGGAGCTACGGTTGAGCGAACTGGCTGAAGACCCTGAACACGGCGCTGTGCGGGACCTGCCCTATTCCAACATTGGTCACCTGCGTCAGTGTTTGATGGATCTGAGAACCAAGACCGGCCATAGCAAGATGGTTGACCGCACGCATCCGGCCTCGTTCCCCTATCGCATGATCAAGAGTGGGATCTTTGTGGGGAATGAGGTGCAACTCCTCTGCTTTCCTCTGCCATCGCAAGAGGAATTGATCTCCCAACACTATCGTTGGTGGCGCTCAGCCAACATGTAAAAACGCGATAACAGAAAGCGTAAGGCATGTTGGTTGATATTCACATGTTGCGAATCACGTCCTTATCTGTCACGGCGCAAGGAGAAACAACCATGCCCACATCACAGCCCTGGCTTTTCGCCGCCCTTCTGGCAGGTACCGTTTCCGTTGGAGTAGCCGCCTGGCTCTGTCATTGGGTCCATCAGCAAGATGCTGGGTCCAAGAGAGCACAGGAGGTGGCCTCCTGGATTCGAGAGGGGGCGAAATCGTACCTCCGCCGCCTTTACTTGACGCTTACCTTCATCGCCACAGGACTGGGCATCATCATTGCCATCGTATTCAGCTTTGACATAGAGCACCTGGGCACGGGAGTTGTCAACGTGGCCCCGCTGCGAGGAGGCGGGATGGCCCTGGCTTTCGTAGCCGGCGCAATCTGTTCTGCCGTGGCCGGGTATATGGGCATGACTGTTGCCGTCGCGGCCAACGTGCGCAGTGCAGCAGCGGCCCTTGAGAGCATCAACCGCGCCTTCAAGGTCGCCTTCTACGCCGGCGCGGTGATGGGGCTGGCCATGGTGGGACTGGCAGTCATCGGCATGAGCACCATCTACCTCATCACCGGTGACCCCGAGATCGTCCTCGGCTTCAGTTTCGGAGCATCGGCCCTGGCCTTGTTGGCCAAAGCCGGCGGCGGTATCTACACCAAGACCGCCGACATCGCCGCCGATCTGGTGGGCAAGGTCGAAATCGGCATCCCCGAGGATGACCCCCGCAATCCGGCCGTGGTCGCCGACAACGTGGGCGATAACGTGGGTGACATCGCC
Source organism: Chloroflexota bacterium (assembly GCA_014383605.1). The sequence continues at coordinate 8,992 of JACNHM010000184.1, read as the reverse complement.
GGCATGGCGGCGGACATCTTCGATAGCTACGTGGCCAGCACCGTGGCCGTGATGCTGTTGGGGGCTTCTCTCTTCGCCCATGAGGCCACCCTGCAGGCCAGGTACACCGTGTTCCCCCTGATTCTGTGCACGCTGGGCATCATCGCTTCCCTCATCGGCATCCGGTTCGTGCGGGTAGGCAAGAACGGCAAGCCCGGCCAGGCGCTCAACATGGGGACGATCGTCACCTGTGCCATCTTCGCCGCGTTGGTGGCCGCCGTCGTGCTGCTGGGCGGCTACAATCTGGGGGTGCTGTGGCCGACGCTGGCCGGGCTCGCCGCCGGCATCATCGTCGGCTTTACGTCCGATTACTTCACCTCGGCGGAAAACCGCCCGGTGCTCGAAACCGCCAGCGTGTCCGGTTCCGGCGCGGCGATCAACATCATCACCGGCTTCAGCTACGGACTGCTCAGCATTGTCCCTTCGACCATCGGTATTGCCCTGGCCACGTTCATCTCCTACTACCTGGCCGAGAGGTCGGGGCTAAGCGGCGTCTACGGCGTGGGCATCAGCGCCGTGGGGATGCTGTCCATCAGTGGCATGATCGTGTCCTCGGACGCTTATGGCCCCATCGTGGACAACGCGCGCGGCATCGCTCAGATGGCCGGGATGCCGAAGGAGGTCATTGACACGGCCGATGTGCTCGACGCCGCCGGCAACACGGCCAAGGCCATCACCAAGGGATTCGCCATCAGCGCGGCCGCCCTCACGGTCCTGGCCCTCTTCGCCGCCTACGCCGAGGTCGTAGGGGCCAGGGGGGTGACGCTGACCATCAGCCTGCGGCATCCGGTGGTCATCGTGGGAGTGCTGTTGGGGGCGATGACGCCGCCTTTGTTCAGCGCGCTCACCATGCTGTCGGTCACAAGGAATGCCTTCAAAATGATCGAGGAGATCCGCCGGCAGTTCCGTCAACGTCCGGGCATCCTGGCAGGCACCGAAAAACCCGACTACGCGGCGTGCGTGGATCTGGCTGCTCAGGGTGCGTTGACGTCCCTGGTGTTGCCGGCTTTCCTGGCCATCGTTTTCCCGGTGCTGGTGGGCTTCATTCTGGGACCCGAGGGTCTGGGAGGCTTCCTGGGTGGAAGCATCTTCACCGGCATCATTTTCGCCTTGCTGATGTCCAATGCTGGCGGGCTGTGGGACAATGCCAAGAAGTTCATCGAATCCGGCGAATTCGGCGGCCCTGGCTCGGATGCCCACAAAGCCAGCGTCGTGGGCGATACCGTCGGCGATCCGTTCAAGGACACGGCCGGTCCCTCCCTCAACACGCTCATCACCGTGATGTCCCTGGTCTCCACCCTGTTCGCTCCGGTCATCGCGGCCTTTCGCCTCTTCTAGGCTGCATCCCGCAATGGCCATATCGTACGACCGTGCTTGCCTGGCAGGCGTCGGTTGTGTCAAAGCCATTTGAGAGGTATAATAGTAAGGCAATGATTACCCGCGCTTTGGTGGTAGGCGCCGGCATTGCCGGCATGCAGGCCGCACTGGACGTCGCCAACAGCGGCTACGAGGTGGTGCTGGTCGAGCGGTTGCCTTCCATCGGCGGCCACATGGCCCAGCTTTCGGAGACCTTCCCCACGCTGGACTGCTCGCAGTGCATCCTCACCCCGCGCACCGTGGAAGTCGGCCACCACCCCAACATTAAGCTGATGACTTACTCCGAAGTCGTCTCGGTTGAATTGGTAAATTGGGAAACTGGTAAATTGGTAGATTGGGAATCTGGTGAACAGGTGACCAATGTACCAACCCATCAATCCACCAATCTACCAAACTTCCGCGTGCGCATCCGCCGCAAAGCGGCTTACGTGGATTGGGATGCCTGCACCGGCTGCGGCACGTGCCAGGAGAAGTGCCCCACCAAGGTCGTCTCCGAGTTCGAGCGGGCCATCGGGCAGCGCAAAGCGATCTACATCGTCTCGCCCCAGGCCGTGCCCAACAAACCGGTCATTGATGCCGAGCACTGCCTCTACCTCACCAGCAAAGCGGACATCGAGGCGGGCCGGGTGTCGGCGATCACCGCCAGCGGTAAGCCGCGCCGTCCCAAGTGCGGCGTCTGCGCCCAGGTCTGCCCCACGGAAGCTATCGCCTTCGAGCAGGAGGATACGGTGTTCGAGGAGCGGGTCGGCGCCATCGTCCTGGCCACAGGCTACGATCTCTTTTCACCGACCCGCTTGCCGGAGTACGGCGGCGGTCGCCTGCCCAATGTCATTGACGGCCTGGCCTTCGAGCGGTTGCTGTCGGCTTCCGGCCCCACGGCGGGCAAGGTGCGCCGCCCCTCCGACGGCAAGGAGCCGAAGGAGGTCGTCTTCGTGCAGTGCAGCGGCTCCCGCGATCCAGAGCGGGGTGTGCCCTACTGCTCCAAGATCTGCTGCATGTACACGGCCAAGCACGCCATGCTCTACAAGCACCGCGTGCCCGATGGCAACGCTTACGTCTTCTACATTGACGTCCGCGCCGGCGGCAAGGGCTATGAAGAGTTCGTCACCCGGGCCACGGAGGAGTCCGGCGTCGTGTACCTGCGGGGCAAGGTGTCCAAGATCATTCCACAGGATGGCCGGCTGGTGGTCTGGGGCGCGGACACGCTCAGCGGGCAGCGAGTAGAGATCACCGCCGACCTGGTGGTGCTGGCCACGGCGGTGCTGCCGGCGGCGGGCAGCGAGCGTCTGGCCGAGATGCTGAACCTGGCGGGCGACGGCAGCGGCTTCTACGTCCCGGCCAACGCTGAGATGTTGCCGGTGGAAAGCGACGTGCCCGGCGTGTTCCTGGCCGGCGCGGGGCTGGGCCCCAGGGACATCCCGGAGACGGTGGCCCAGGCCAGCGGCGCGGCAGCCAAAGTGCTTAAGTTGTTTGCGGCAGAGGGACGAAAGGGGGCCAACTGAACTGAGGGAACTCAGGGGAACTGAAGGAAACAAGGGAAACGAGGGAGGTGATGGGATGGGATGAAGGACTTTGCTTTCACGGTGATCATCGAGCCGGATGATGGCAGCTATCACGCCTACGTGCCTGCTCTGAGGGGCTGTCATTCCTTTGGCGAAACGTTGGCTGAGGCCCAGGCCAACATCGCCGAAGCCCTGCAACTGCATTTGGAGTGCATGCTGGAGGATGTGGAAGAATTCGTCGCCTTGCTGTAAGAACAAGCATGGCAAAGGAGACAGTATTCATGGACAAGATGATCGCTTACTGCGGCCTGGTTTGCACCGAGTGTCCGGCCTACATCGCCACGAAAGCCAACGACGCCGCGGCCATCGAACGGGTAGCAAGGCTGTGGGCCAAAGAATACAACGCCCAAATCACCGCCGCCGCCGTCTGGTGCGACGGCTGCCTGTCCGCTGGCCCCAGGCTGTGCAGCCACTGCGGCGAGTGTGAGATCAGAGCCTGTGCCATCAGCCGCGGCGTGGTCAACTGCGCCTACTGCGACGACTACGGCTGCCAGACGATCAGCGGCTTTCTGGCACACGTGCCCGACGCCAAGGCGGTGCTGGAAAACATACGTGCCACGCTCTGACACGCAGAGGCGGCTCCTGGCCGCCGGTAGCCGTGTTGACTGCGGGTTCGGGTGTTGGAGATTGGATATTGGAGACCAGATCGCGCCGCATCGGCGTGTTCGTCTGCCACTGCGGGCATAACATCGCCGGCACGGTGGACGTGGAAGCGGTGGCCGAAACGCTGCGGGACGTCCCCGGCGTCACGCTGTCCACCACGTACAAATACTGCTGCTCCGAACCCGGCCAGAAGCTGATCCGCGACAGCATCCAGGAGCAGGGGCTGGACGGCGTGGTGGTGGCGGCCTGCTCGCCGACCATGCACGAGACCACCTTCCGCCGCGCTGTGGCTTCGGTGGGCCTCAACCCCTACCTCTGCGAGTGCGCCAACATCCGCGAACAGTGCTCCTGGGTGCACCAGGGCGATCCGGAGCAGGCCACGGCCAAAGCTACAGCCATCACCCAGACCATCGTGGAGAAGGTGAAGGGAGACGAGCCGCTGGACATGCTGGCGCTGCCCATCACCAAACGGGCGCTGGTCATCGGCGGGGGCATTGCCGGCCTGCAAGCCGCGTTGGACATCGGTGACGCCGGCTACCCCGTGGTGCTGGTGGAGCGCAGCCAGCGGCTGGGCGGCAAGATGGCCGAGCTGAGCGGCACCTACCTCAACCTCGACGCCGCGCCAGACCTGCTGGCCCAGAAGATTGAGGCTGTCACCCAGCACCCGCACATCCAGGTGCTCACGGAGTCTGAGGTTGAGGAAGTCTCCGGCTACGTGGGCAACTTCACTGTGGGTATTGGTAAACTGGGAAATGGGAAATTGGGAAATTGGGAACAACAACCCCAATCTACCAATTTACCAATCTGCCAATCTACCAATCTACCAGTGGGCGCTATCGTGGTCGCCACTGGTCACGACCGCTACCCGCTGACCGCGCTGACCGAGTACGGCGCTGGGCAGATGGCCGACGTGATTGACACGCTGGCCTTCGAGTCCATGCTGACCCCCGGCGACGAGATCCGGCGGCCCTCCGACGGCCAGGTGCCCAAGGAGGTGGTCTTCGTCCAGTGCGCCGGCTCCCGCGACCCCGAACACGGTGTGCCCTACTGCTCGAAGATCTGCTGCATGGTGGTGGCCAAGCAGGCCACGATGTACGCTCAGCGCGTGCCCGACGGCCAGGCCTACGTCTTCTACACGGACATCCGCTCGGCGGGGCGGGGGTACGAGGAGTACGTGGATCGGGCCATGCAGGAACACGGCGTGCTCTATGTGCGGGGCAAGGTGTCCAAGCTCTTCCCGGAAGACGGCAAGGTGATGGTCTGGGGCGTGGACACGCTGAGCGGGCAGCCGCTCGAGGTGGCCGCTGACCTGGTGGTGCTGGCCACGCCAATGATGCCCAGCGCCGGTACGGCCGAACTGGCCCAGCGGTTGCGGGCGGCCACCGACGCCGATGGCTTCTTCGCCGAAGCGCACCCCAAACTGCGCCCCGTGGAGAGCCTGACCGCCGGCATCTACCTGGCGGGTGCGGCGCAGGGGCCGAAGGATATTCCGGAGGCAGTGACCCAGGCCAGCGGCGCGGCGGCCAAGGTGCTCTCCCTCTTCTCGCACAAGGAGATGACGCAGGACCCCATGGTGGCCTACGTCGTCGAGGAACTGTGCTCGGCCTGCGGGGCCTGCGTCGAGGTCTGTCCCTACGAGGCGCGCAGCATCCATCCCGTGCGCGACGTGGCCATCGTCAACGCCGCGCTGTGCCAGAACTGCGGAGCCTGCGTCGTCGCCTGCCCCAACAAGGCCTCGCAGATCTTCAACTGGAAGCCAGAGCAGATCATGGCCATGGTGGATGCGATTTTCTAGGACAGCCGCACTTGAAACGTGCTGAAAGGACGTGTTGCGTGTTTCGTGTTCCGTTTTCGTAACGCAGCACGCAATACGCAACACGTTTTGCGCCGAGACAGACACCGGGTGGCGGTGATGCTTTCACATGCGTTTTGTGTGGATCGGAGCTAGACATGGAACGTCTATGGACGCCCTGGCGAATGGAGTACATCTTGAGCGAGAAGTCGGAGGGGTGCATCTTCTGCGACATGCTCGCCGCCGGAGATGACCGCGCCTGCCACATCTTGCACCGCGGGCAGCAAGCGTTCGTTGTTCTCAACCGCTACCCGTACAACAACGGCCACCTGCTGGTCGTGCCCTACGAGCACGTCGCCACCCTGGAAGCCCTGGACGATGAAACCCTGATGGAATTGATGCAGTTGGTGAACAGGGCGATGGCCGCACTGCGACAAACCATGAGCCCCAATGGCTTCAACATCGGCGTGAACCTGGGCAAGGCAGCCGGAGCAGGCGTGGACGACCACATGCACGTCCACGTCGTGCCCCGCTGGGAGGGCGACACCAACTTCATGGCCGTCCTGGCCGGCACGCGCATGGTGCCCGAGATGCTCGATCAGACGTGCAGCCGGCTGGCGGCAGTGTTTCGGGAATCCTTTGAGGAATCCGATGAAACATGACAACCAACGCTGGTGGGGCTGGGGCACGCTCGATCAGACCTACGACCTCCGCGAGCGTACCGGCTTCTGGCCCTTCCTGCACGAGGAACTGGGGCTGACAGGCGAGGAGAGCGGCCCGCAGGCAGACCTGGAACGCATCACGCTGCCGGCGTCTCGCCTCTCGCCTGACGACCTGCAGGCGCTGACGGCCATCGTCGTCGCGGAGCATCTTTCGGCAGAGCACGCGGCGCGGGTGACGCATGCTGTGGGCAAGAGCTATCCCGACCTGATACGCTTGCGGCTGGGACAGCTCGAACACGCCCCGGACGTGGTGGTCTGGCCGGGGAGCGAGGAGGACATCGCCGCGCTGCTGCCGCTGGCCGTGCGGCGCAACTGGTCGGTCGTCCCCTTTGGCGGCGGTTCCAGCGTCACCGGCGGCCTGGCCGCCTTGGGCGAGCGGCCCACGGTCAGCCTCGACCTGGCGCGGCTGAACCAGGTGCTGGCCGTGGACCCCGTCTCGCACACCGCCACCGCGCAGGCGGGCATCTTCGGGCCGGCTCTGGAGGAAGCGCTGAACGCCGAAGGGTTCACCCTGGGCCACTTTCCGCAGTCTTTCGAGTTCTCCTCCCTGGGCGGCTGGATCGCCACCCGCGCCGCCGGGCAGCAGTCCATCCGCTACGGCAAGATCGAGGAAATGGTGGAATGGCTGCGGATGGTGACGCCGCAGGGGGTGATCGAAACGCGGCACGTGCCCGCCTCGGCGGCGGGGCCGAGCATCAAAGAGGTGCTCGTCGGCTCTGAGGGGGCCTTCGGGGTGATCACCCAGGCCACGATGCGGCTGCGCCCGTTGCCCGCGCTGCGCGACTACCGTGGCCTGCTCTTCCGCTCCTACGGTGACGGCGTGGCCGCCATCCGCACGATGATGCAGTCCGAGCGGCCGCCAGCCATGGCCCGCCTTTCCGACGTCACCGAGACCCGCGCCTACCAGGCCTTGAGCATATCAAGCCACAGCCGCACCGCCCGGCTCACGCGGGCTATCGGCACACGCCTGATGAAACGGCGGGGCTTCGGGCTGCGTGGCGCCTGCCTGATGATCCTGGGCTGTGAAGGCGCCGAACAGAGCGCGCCCGAGAACATGGACGCCGCGCTGACGGCCTGCGCCGCGCAGGGGGCCTTTCACCTGGGGCGCAGCCCCGGCGAGGCCTGGTACGCCGAGCGCTTCGCCCTGCCCTACCTGCGGGACATCCTGCTCGACCGCGGTGTGCTGGTGGACACGCTGGAGACGGCCACCACCTGGGACAACCTGCTGCCGCTCTACGGGGCGGTGGGGCAGGCCATCGCTGAGGCCATTGAGGCGGAAGGCGTGCCGCCGCTGGTCATGTGCCACGTCTCCCACGCCTATTCCGACGGCGCTTCGCTCTACTACACCTTCCTGGCCAGGCAGGTGACGGGGCGGGAGATCGCCCAATGGGAGCTCATCAAGCGCAGGGTCACCGAGGCCATCATGCAGCAGGGCGGCACGTTGAGCCACCACCACGGCGTGGGGCACGATCACCGCCCCTGGCTGGAACAGGAGCACGGCCCGCTGGGCGTGGCCGCGCTGCGAGCGTTGAAGCGGACTTTCGACCCGCACGGCGTGATGAACCCAGGTAAGCTTGTGGAGTAAAGGGAGGAGATGCTCCCTCACTCCCTAGTTGCCTCAGCCCTCGTTGCCTATGAACACGTTCTCTCACCACACCCGCCGACACAACCTGGAGCGCCTGGCCACCGAACCGCTAGACCTGCTGGTCATCGGCGGCGGGGTGACGGGCACGGGCGTCGCCTGGGACGCCGCACTGCGCGGCCTGCGCGTCGGTCTGCTGGAAAAGGAGGACTTCGGCAGCGGCACCAGCGGCCGCTCTGCTCGCCTCATCCACGGCGGCCTGCGCTACCTGGCCCACTTCCAGATCGGCCTGGTCTACGAATCGAGCCGCGAGCGGCGCACGCTGCTGCGCATCGCCCCGCATCTGGTCCGCCCGTTGCCCTTCCTCTACCCGCTGTACAAGGGGGGCAAGGATCGGCGTCTCAAAATCCGGGCGGGCATGTGGATGTACGATGCACTGGCGCTTTTCCGCAACATCCACATCCACCGCATGCTGAACCGGGAGGAAACGCTGGAAGCCGAGCCCTGCGTGGCCGCCGACAGGCTGCTAGGCGCCGCCGAGTACCACGATGCGCACGTGGACGACGCCCGGCTGACGCTGGCCACGGCGCAGGCGGCGCAGCGCGCCGGCGCTCTGGTGGCCAACCACGTCCGGGTCACCGGCTTCCTGCGGGATGACACCGGCCAGATCAGCGGCGTGACCGCCGGCGACGAACTGAGGGGGGAGACGCTGCACATCGCCGCTCGCTCCGTGGTCAATGCCACCGGCGTCTGGGCCGATGCGGTGATGGGGCTGGACGAGCCGCAGGCCGGGCGCCGGTTGCGTCCTTCCAAGGGCATCCACATCGTCGTGGAGCGCGGCTGCTTCGGCAACAGCCACGCCATCGTCTTCACCTCCCCGCAGGATGAGCGCCTGCTCTTCCTGGTGCCCTGGGGCCATCGGGCCTTCATCGGCACCACCGAAACCGACTACGATGGCGACCTGGATCACCCCTACGCCACCGGCGAGGAGGTGACCTACCTGCTGGAAGCCACCAATCTGGCTTTCCCTGATGTTCAGTTGACCGAGGATGACATCATCAGCACCTGGGCAGGGATGCGCCCCCTCATCGCCGACGAGGATGGTGCGGATGGTGATGAAAAGGACGCCTACGATCTCTCCCGCGAGCACGAGATCTTCGAGAGCGACGCGGGCCTCATCTCCATTGCCGGGGGCAAACTGACCACCTACCGCCACATGGCGGAGCAGATCGTGGATCGGGTGGTGGCCCGGTTGGCCGCCCGCTTCGGCATCGGCGGCTTCCGGGAGTGCGCCACCGATGAAACCGCGCTGGAT
>JACNHM010000572.1 GCA_014383605.1 Chloroflexota bacterium | reverse complement strand
ATCGAAGCCGCGCTGCGCGGGGAGCATCCGGCTCCCACGCCCACGCCGCTGCCGCCTGGCGTCACGCCCTTCGACGTCAATCCGCAGCAGCCGGGCTACACCTACGGCGGCGACGCCACCCGCGGCTCCGCGCAGGCCGAGACGGCCCTGATCGTGTTCCTTGACTTCCAGTCGGCGGGAAATCGCACCTACTTGCTGGAAGCATGGCCCGACGTGGGGGAGACATACGTCGAGACAGGGCAGGTGCGGCTCATCGTCAAGCATTTCCCCACAGCGGAGCAGGGATTCGAAGCGGCGCAGGCCGCCGAATGCGCTGGTCAGCAGGAAGCCTTCTGGGCCATGCACGATCTGCTCTTCGAGAAGCAGGAGGAGTGGAGCCAGGCGGAGGATGTCGCGGCGGTTCTCAAGACCTATGCCGCCGAGCTCGACCTGGACGAGGGCAGTTTCGCAACCTGCCTGGACGAAGGCCAGACGGAGGACAAGGTGGGCCAGGACATGAACATCGCGCTGCAGAACCAGTTCCCTCCGGCGCCGCAGTTCTTCGCCTTCAAGGGGCAGCAGGGTGGCTTTATACCTGCCGAAAATCTCCAGGAGGCTCTGGAGGAATTGCTGGCCCAGTAGCTCCTTGGCGGGCCAGGCTCCCAGGTCGTGATTTCCAGGGCAAGGCGTCGCCTGAAACAGAAGAGACAGGGGGACAAGGGGACAAGGAGACAGGGAGCATGTTCTCTCTCGCTCCTTGTCTCCCCCTGCCCTTTTCCTGTTCCTGTCGTTTCATGATGGCGGTGTGGTGGCTGTCTTGGCCGAGAAAGTGAGTGGATGAGCGTACATGTGCTGAGGTAAGCCATGTCCAAGGTCGTCGTCGCTGAGCCATGGGAAGAGACGTTGCAATGTGCCCCAAGGGCATCCGCCTGGCGCGGTGCGCACACGGCACGAGGCGCTGGCGCTATTGCTGGCCTATCTGGCAGCAGGGCTGCCAGCGCCTTTTCGTTTTCCGCCTGACGTGACCGGCGCCGGGGCAGGTGCAGGCCTGCATCGAAGGCTGCCGCGGTGACACCGGGGGCGTGCTGGAGATGTTGGGCAGCAGAGGATAGAGGAGAACTCACTGTGAGCTTGTTTATCACTTTTGAAGGCCCGGAAGGCAGCGGGAAGACGACGCAGCTCAAGTTGCTGGAAATGTGGCTGCGCGAGCAGGGATACGACGTGCTGGCCACCCGCGAGCCGGGCGGCACGGCCATCAGCGAGGCCGTTCGGGCCATCCTGCTCGATCCGGCGCACACGGAGATGCGGCCGGAGGCGGAGATCCTGCTCTTTTCGGCGGCGCGGGCGCAGATCGTAGGGCAAATGATCCGCCCCCATCTGGCGCAGGGTGCCATCGTGTTGTGCGACCGCTACGCCGATTCCACGCTGGCCTATCAGGGCTACGGCCGGGGGCTGGATCTGGACATGCTGCGCGCCATCACCGCTTTCGCCACCGGGGGGCTACTGCCCCATCTGACGATTTACCTGGACATCCCCGTGGCGACGGGACTGCAGCGCAAGGCGGCGCAGGAGTGGAATCGCCTGGAGGCGCAGACGCAGGCTTTTCACCAGCGAGTGCGCGAGGGTTATCTGGAGATGGCCGCTGCCGAGCCGCAGCGCTGGCTGGTGCTGGACGCCTTGCAGCCCATCGCTGACGTGCAGGCGGCCATCCGCGAGCGGCTGGCACCCTTGCTTGGAGCTTCAGTACCTTGTCAATGAGATCCTTGCAGGCTGAGCAAGAAGACTAACCACGAAGACACCAAGACACGAAGTCCCCTTTTTGCTTTTCCTTTGTGCCTTTGTGTCTGGGTGGTGACATTCTCCTTCTGGGTTCCGGCTTGTCCGGGTTGGGGGGTGAAAGGAGTGACGACCGATGAAGTTGATCATGAGCATCGTCAACCACGAGGATTCGAGGGGTTTGCTGGAGGGGCTGATGCAGCGGGGCTTCCAGGCCACGGTCATCAGCACGACGGGCGGATTCCTGCGGGAGGGCAATGCGACCATACTCGTAGGCACCGAGGACGATAAGGTGGAGGAAGTGCTGCGCATCATCCGCGAGCGCTGTCGCACACGCACCCGCTACATCAGCCCGCTTCCCCTTTTGATGGAGCCGGGGGAATTGCCAGTCACCAGCCCGGTGGAGGTGCAGGTGGGCGGAGGCACGTCGCTCGTGTTGAACGTGGAGCGCTGGGAGAAGTGCTAGGTTGGTAGATTGGTAAACTGGTAGATTGGTAGATTGGTAGATTGGTAGATTGGTGAGTTGGCTTCTCCACCAACGTACCGCTTTACCAATCTACCAGGCTACCAACCGCTACATCACGCCGAAGTCGTCGCCGCCCATGTCCATGCCCGCGCCCAGGTCGGGCATTGATTCTTCGATGTCTTCGGGGCTTTGGCCTGCTTCCAGACGGTCAATGACCTCGTCGAATTCCTGGCCCAGGTCTTCGCCCATTTCCTGGCTCATCTTGCGCATCCAGCGGCCCAGGGACTTGGGGTCGCTCTCGTCCAGCCCGGCCAGCGCGCTGGGATCGGCCAGATCGTCCAGGCGGCTGTCCTCGGAGCGCAGGACGGACACACGGGAGACGCGGCGGGTGAGATGGCTTCCGCCGCAGCGCGGGCAGGCCGGCTCTTTCGTTTCCATATCGGCATAGCTGCGCCACAGCAGGCTGACGCGCCGCTGGCAATCGTGGCAGAAATACTCGTAGATGGGCATATAACTCTCTTCGTGGATTGAGTGTGTGGGGATTATACGGGAAAACGGCACTGGACGCAAGTAGAGCCGCCCGCAAGCTCAAAGTTCAAAGCTCAAAGCCCCAAGACCGCTTTTCAGGTGACATGATGACAGAAACTGATACCAATGAATGGTACCGACGGGTGAACGAGCCGCGCCCGCTGCTGGTGCTCATCTCCGGCCCTTCGGGGGTGGGGAAAGACGCCGTGCTCAAGCGCATGCAGGGGTTGGGCTATCCCTTCCATTTCGTGATCACGGCCACCACCCGCCGGCGCCGGCCTGACGAAGTGGATGGCGTGGACTACTTCTTCCTCACGGAGGCAGAGTTCGAGGCCATGCTGGAGAACGGCGAATTGCTGGAGCACGCCCTGGTCTACGGGGAGCACAAAGGGGTGCCCAAAGCGCAGGTGCGCCAGGCATTGGCCAGCGGCCAGGACGTGCTCATGCGCGTGGATGTGCAGGGCGCGGCCACGGTGCGCTGCCTGGTGCCGGAGGTGATCACCATCTTCCTCACCGCCGCCTCGGAGGAGGAGTTGATAGGACGGCTCAAAGGCCGCCGCACCGAATCGGCGGAGAAGTTGCGGCAGCGCATCGCCCTGGCGCGGGCGGAGATGGCCTGCATCCCGGAGTTCGACTACGTGGTGGTCAATCGGGAGGGCGCGCTCGACGAGACGGTGCGCCAGATCGTGGCCATCATGATCGCGGAGAAGTGCCGCGTGCAGTGGCGAGAGGTGACGCTCTGAAGGAACGTGAACGGCGGCGGGCCACGGCACGCAGGTTCAGTAACCGGAGTGCCACCAGCCTGGGGTGTAATCACCGTCAACATTGCACTTGTCGAAGGCTGCAACCTCTGGTATAATGTCGTCGCTGGGCAATACCTGCGCTCGCCGGCCGCGGTGGTGCGGAGGCGATCCCGAACTCTTGACGTTAGACAAAAAGGAGAGAAATCATGGACATCGGCAAGTCAATCACCTTTATCTTCGAGGATCCGGACTGGCTGAAGAAGGTGGCCATCGGCACCGGGCTGATCCTGCTGGGGATGATCTTCATGGTGGTGTTGATTGGTCTGGTTCCGCTGATCATCGTCACCGGCTACACGGTGGTGCTGATCAAGAACGTCATGGACGGCGTGGAGCATCCGCTGCCCGAGTGGGAGGATTGGGGCGATCTGTTCATGCGTGGCCTGAAGATCTTCCTGATCCAACTGATCTGGGCGATCCCGCTCATCATCGTCAGCATGGGCACGAGCCTGCCAGCGGCGCTGTCCGAAAACTCTGACATCCAGGGACTCTGGATAACGGCTTCCGTCTTCTGCGGCTGCCTGAGCCTCATTTTGGGCATCGCTCTTGCCTTGGCTGAGCCGGTCATCACCTTCCGCTTCGCCCGCACCGGCGAGTTCGGTTCGGGCTTCGAGTTCGGCAAGATCTTCCGCCTGCTCGGGGACAACATCGTCAACGTCATCATCGCCATCATCGTCGCCGCCGTGGTTGGATCTGTCCTGTTCATCGTGGGCATGCTCGTCGGCACGATTCTGCTGCTGATCGGCCTCATCGTCACCATCCCGGCGGCGGTGTTCCTTGCTTCATTGGTGGAAGCGCATCTGTTCGGCCAGGTGGGGCGAGAGGCGGAAGCCAAAGAAGTGATCAGTGATCAGTGATCAGTGATTGGTGATCAGGAATCGAGCATGCCCTGATCGCTGATCGCCAAGGCCTCACCACTGGCGGAGGTAGGGCGCAATGATCGAAGCTCTCACCAACGTGGCCGCGGCCTTCGGTCTCTCGGCGTCGGCGGGACTCAACGCCTACCTGCCGCTGCTGATCGTGGGGCTGATGGCCCGTTTCAGCGATCTGATCACGCTGCAGGAACCCTGGAACGCGTTGGAGAACCCCTGGGTGCTGGGTGTCCTGGGTGTGCTGCTGGCCATCGAGATGACGGTGGACAAGTTCCCCGTCGTGGACACCATCAACGATACCGTTCAGACCTTCGTGCGGCCTGTGGCGGGGGCCATCCTCTTCGCTGCCAACGGCAACGTGATCAGTGGCGTCCATCCGGCGCTGGCCATGATCTGCGGGCTGCTGGTGGCCGGCGCTGTGCACGCGGCGAAGGCCACGGCGCGTCCCTTCGTCACCGGCGCCAGCTTCGGCGCCGGCAATCCGGTGGTCAGCGTGGCCGAGGACGTGGTGTCCGCCACCACCAGCGTGCTTTCCATCATCGTGCCTGTCGTGGCGGTCATCGTGCTGTTCTTTCTGCTGGCGGTGCTGGCCTGGTGGATCTGGCGGCGGCGGCGTGCCAGGCGGAGCGCTTGGCCGTAGCCATTGGCGTAAAACGTAAAACGTGAAGCGTGAGGCTGG
>JACNHM010000596.1 GCA_014383605.1 Chloroflexota bacterium | reverse complement strand
GTTGGCGGCTTTGGGCCACGAATGAATTCGCGGCCTGTTAACCAAAACATGTTAAAAGCATGTTGCCAATGCCGTTCTAACCTGCTTCAGCAGGTTTTTGGTGTTAGACATCGAATTCATTCGATGGGCTGGCGGCGCACAATGTCAGATACCAAAAACAGCATCTCGGTCCCCAAATGACGCTAACCGGAAATCTCTATAAAACGTAAAACGTAAGACGTGATTACGTTTCACGTTTTACGTTTTAGTCGTATCTTGCGAAGATGCGGCGGTAATCCGCGCTCCGTTCCATCAGCTCCTCGTGCGCCCCCTGATCCACCAACTCGCCGCGGCGCAGGACCAGGATGCGGTCAGCCCAGCGGATCTGGCTGAGCCGGTGGGTGATGATGAACGTGGTGCGCTCGCGGCTGATGCGCCGCATGGCCCGCTGGATCTGGTCTTCGGTGGCGCTGTCAATGGCGCTGGTGCTGTCATCGAGGATCAGAATGCGCGGGTTGGTGAGAAAAGCACGGGCAATGGCGATGCGCTGCCGCTGCCCGCCCGAGAGGGTCACGCCCCGTTCGCCTATCTCCGTGCCGTAGCCATCGCCGAAGCCGGTGATGAACTCGTGGGCCTGGGCCTCGCTGGCCGCCCGCTCAATGGCCTCCTGGCTGGGGTCGGCGCAGCCGAAGGCGATGTTTTCGGCCAGGGTGCGGGAGAAGAGAAACACGTCCTGCTCAATGGTCGAGATCTGCGAGCGCAGCGATTCCAGGTTCCAGTCGCGCACATCCACACCGTCCACCAGCACCCGCCCCTCGTTGACGTCAAAGATGCGGATGATGAGCTGGGTGAGCGTCGTCTTGCCGGAACCGGTCTGCCCCACGATGGCGATGGTCTCCCCCGGCTGAGCGGTGAAGCTGATGTCTTTCAGCATGGGCTGGCCGTTGTAACCGAAGCTGACATTCTCGAAGACCACTTCTCCCTGGATCGGCCGGGAGATCCCCTCTTCGTTCTCGTCCAGATCCGTTTCCGTGTTGATCATGTCCAGAATACGCTCAGCGCCGGCCACGCCCAACTGCACCAGGTTGAAAGAGAAAATGGAGATGAAGGTGGGGAACCGCAGCGTGCCCAAGAGGCCCATGAAGATGATCACCTGGCCCAGGGTGAGAAGGCCTGTCCGCCAGAGGAGCATGGCTTGCAGGAAGCCAGCAGCCCAGGCCAGGCTGAAGACCAGCATCGGCAGGTAGCGGGCCTGGATTTCCCCCTGCTGCACGAAGACATCGCGGAACAATCGGGCGTTGTTGGCGAAACGCCACCACTCATGTTTCTCCTGGGCATTGGCTTTGACCACCTCGATGCCAGCGATGGCCTCCGCCAGCCCGGCGTTCATCGTCCCGAATCGCTCACGCTGGGCCAGGCTGACCGGCTTCAGCCGCCGATTGTAGTCGGCCACGGTGAGGGCGAGCAAGACGAGGAAGATGGAGGGCACCAGCAGCAGCCTCCACTCCAGGCGGCCGATGAGCACAACAGGCACGATGACGGCCATCACCGAATCGATGATCAGCATCAGGCCGGGACTGAACATCAAGTTCAGAGCACGCACGTCGTTGGTGGCGCGGGCCATGACGTCGCCGATGCGCTGCCGCCCGTGGAAAGTCTGGCTCTTGCCCAGCAGGCTGACGTAGAGCTCGTCGCGGGTATCCCGCTCGATGCGCTGGGCCAGGAACTCGACGGCGAAATTGCGGATCAGCCCCGTCACGCCCTGCAGCGCGGCCGCGCCCAGCACGCCCAGTGCCAGGAGCAGCAACTGGGAGGTCTGCCAACCGGGCATGGTGACCAGGTCAAATCCCTGGCCGATGAAGATCTGGCGATAGCTGTAGCCCAGGTTGTTCAGGAAGGCGCCCAGGCTCCCCGCCAGAGGAAGCAGGGGATAGCGCAGCAGGTGGGAGATGATCCAGCGCACCGGCCCAGAGCGGTTGTACGGGTATTCGTTTTCCAGTCGGAATTCTCTCTTGGCCACCGAGCACCTTTTCGACCACAGATTACACGGATGGCACTGGTTTCTGTAGCGGATCTAATGGCTACATTGTAACACAAAGCGCATAAGAAATCAACCTGCGCTTGCAAAAAGAAGAGGGACGAGGCTGGCTTGCCCCGTCCCTCGGAGTCTGATTGTCGGTTTCTCGACGCTAGCGCACCGACCGCTGGAACGTCAGATAGAAGCAGGTGTGAATATTCCATTGCGGCCGGGGCAGATCGCCCAAGCCAGCTCCCAGCAGCGTGTCGCTGGGTGCCCCCTCGATGTACACGTTGTAGGAACCGATGGTCGCGTACATGTTGAAGTTGAAGGAGTACTCCGGCTCCGTTTTGTCCTCTGTCGGCTTCACATCCTTCCCGCCACCCCACTGGACGACCACCGGCTGCCCGATGATGCGCTGGCCACTCTCGTCAAGCACATTGACGTAGATGTTGTGTTTACCTTTGGCCTCCTTCTCGTCGGCCCACTGGGCTTCCACCAGCTTCCAGTAAGGCTGCCCTGGCGCGGCGGGGGCCTCCTGCACTCCTACGCCCAATTGATCCAGCCGGCCATCCCAGCTCCTGGCCGGAGCACTGGGCTCAACCGCCGCGGCGGCCACCACTGGCGGCGGCGTGGGCGTCGGCGGTATCCGGGTAGGCGTGGGCGGCACAGGGGTCGCCGTCGGCACCGGCGTGTCCGGCGGCGTGGGTGTCGGCGTGGGCGTGTCTGTCGGCGTGGGCGTCGGCGTGGGCGTGTCCGTGGGCAGCGGCGTCTCCGTGGGGACAGGTGTCTCCGTGGGCAACGGCGTGTACGTCGGCAGCGGGGCCACCGCCGTGGGCGCCAGAGCCAGCGCCGTTTGCGGTTGGCGTTGCTGGGGTCTCGACACTTCCATGTAGACCAACTGCGCCAAGTCCTGCGTCCGCACCTGACCGCTGGCGCGGAGAGAGCGGATCAGGGCCACAGGCGCAGCAATGCCGCAGATCCACACCAGCAACAGCACTACCGCGGCCAGCCGCAGCTTGGCTCCCGCTGTCCGCGCATTGAACCAGACTGCCGCTTTCTCGGCCGCCAGACTCAGCCCTTGCAGCCCGCCAAGGATGCCACCAGACACGCCTGGCTCACGCCGCCGGCGTGGACGCGCCGCTGGCGGCGCTTTAGTCCGCCGTGGCGTGACAGGGACAAATGGCACAGGGGCAGGAGCGACGAGCGGCGCTGCCTCAGCCACAAGCTGCACACCGCGCAGCGAGTGAGCCAGCTGGAGATCTACTTCGCTCAAGCGGCGACCGATCGTGCGGCTGAGGTTGATGGCCAGGCTGGGGTAACGCAACAGCAAGGTCTCGAAATCGTCCTTGTTGAGCACCCAGAGATCCGCATCCCTGACCACCTCGACCGTCGCCGAGCGGGGGCTATCGTTGAGCAGCTCCATCTCGCCAAAGAAGTCCCCCGCGCCCAGGTTAGCCAGCGGGATACTCGTGCCATCCACCCGCTTGAGCAGCCGCACCTCACCGCTCTCGATGAGGTAGAGCGCCTTGCCTGCGCTCCCCTGGTCGTAGATGCGCTCACCAGAGCGGTAGCGCGCCGGGCGCAGCCGATCGGCCACTTCCTCCAACTGCTGATGAGACAGGCCCGCCAGCAGGCTCAGCCGGCGCAGATGCTGATCCACGTAGCATTGGTCGGCTTCCGCCAATCGCTGGGCCAGGCTGCGGTTAAGGTTCACGCTGATGGCCGGATACTGCACCAGGAGGTCGTCAAAATCGGTGCGGTACAGCACCCAGAGGTTGCTATCCTGCAGAGCACGGGCATTGGCGGCCCGCGTTTTGCCGGTCAACAGCGCCATCTCGCCGAAGAAGCCACCAGCGCCCAGGCGGGCCAGGGATTCGCCACCCCGTTGGCCATCGGCCATCAACTCCATCTGGCCGGTTTCCACCACGTACAGGGCGTCGCCCGGCTCACCGATTTGGAAGACGAACTCGCCGGCCGGTGCATGCTGTAGCAACAGCCGCCTGGCGATGGCGTTGAGCGCCTCCTCTGGCAACTCGCCGAAGAGGGGCGTGGCCCGCAGTCGCTGCACGGCCAGGAGGCGATCTTCAGAGTTCAGACGGGCACGCAGTTCCCGGCTCAAGGCTCGGCGGATGACAGGATAGGTGCTGCACAACTCGTCGAAGTCCGCTTTGGGCAGAGCCCAGAGCAGAACGTCCGTCGCGGCACGCGCTGTCTGACCCTGTGGTTTGCTTGTCAACAGGGCCATCTCACCGAAGACCGCGCCTTCGACCAGCTCGACGTAGTCCACCTCCGAAGGCTCCGCCTCCGTCAGCAGTCGCACCTGACCGCTTTCCAGGATGTAGAGCGCGTCAGCGGCATCGCCGATCTGGAAGATCAAGCTGCTGCGGGGAGCTTCCTGTGACCGCAGGCGGCGCGCCAGCGCGGCCAGCTTCTCCGCCTCCAGTTCCTGGAAGCCAGGGACGGCTCTCAGCCGTTGCGCCAGGTAGGCTGTCAGTTGAGCTATCTTGTGGCCAAAAGCACGGCTTAGTTTGATGCCCAGATGGGGATGCTCGGCGATCACCTGCTCCAGATCGCTTCCGGCGAGCACCCAGGTGTCAGTTTCTGTGGCTGCTTCGGCGGTGGTGGAACGAGGCCGACCCAGGAACAGGTCCGTCTCGCCCAGCAAGCTGCCGGGGCCCAGGCTGGCGAGGTCATTGAACCCCTCAGCCGTCAGCCGTACCCAGCCAGACTTAATGAAGTACAGCGCGCCGCTGGCTTCCCCCTGAACGAACAGCAGTTCGCCTCGGGAGTGATGCTCCAGATGCATCCGTTCCGCCAGAAGCTGTCGCTCTTCCTCGGAGAGGGGAGCGAACAGGGGAACGCTGCCGATTAGGCTTTCTTTCACGATGTGTTTTTCCTCCGGTTGGAATACAACGTCTCTCAACTTCACCTCACACCGCCAGAGAGACGATGCACCCCCAAATGTGAGGTTTTTCGAGTCAGATCTGAGCTGTCAGTTATGTGAACTTCAGTCCTCAGAATCTACCCCCATAATAGCAGAGATGGGCGCAGATGTCAAGTCGCCCGTTTGGGTTAGAAAAGGTGTTTTGCAGGCCCAAGTTGCCCCGTGATCGTCCCTTTGC
>JACNHM010000570.1 GCA_014383605.1 Chloroflexota bacterium | reverse complement strand
GCTGTTGTAGACATGATACCACAATCTCAAGAAGAGCACAACAGCCCATTGGAGCCACTGTGAGGCTCCCTCTAGACCATTCGGGGGTCCGGTGTGCTGTTCTTGGTACCGGACGTTCCATGTCCGGGCGGACGAGGCAAGCCAGGCAGTCTCCAAACGTTCTCACACGGCCCGGAAGAACTGTCGAGCCAGATTTGACAACCATGGATTTCCGTGCTATGGTAGTAGTCGTTAGCCTAACAACTACTAAGGCCCTGTCAGCGATGAAATGACCGGCCGCATAGAGCCTTGTGCCCGGTCAGGTGCCCACAAGGAGCTATGCTACACTCGTGAGGCCAAGAAGCGTGAACAACACCCAGATCGTCACCCACCTACAGGGCCTGGGCTTCTCGGAATACGAAGCCCGAGCCTACGTGGCCCTGCTGCAGAAGAACCCCGTCTCCGGCTACGAGCTGAGCAAGCTCTCCGGCGTGCCCCGCTCCATGATCTACGAGGTGCTGGGCAAGCTGACCGGACGCGGCGCCGCCCTAAGCTTGCCCGTCAAAGGCACGGCCCTCTACGCCCCTGTCCCCGCCGATGAGCTGCTGGACCGACTGCAGCGCGAGCACGAGGAGCTCATTGACCAGACGCGCCAGGGATTGACCTCCCTCGCCGCCGACTCGGACCTGGATGTCGTCTGGAACATCAAGGGGGCTGACAACATCCTGGCCAAGGCACAGGAGATGATTGACCAGGCCCAGCGCAGCCTGCATCTGGCCTTGCTGCCCACCACGTTCGACCTGCTGAAGCCGGCGCTGAGCCAGGCGGTGGCGCGCGGCGTGCAGATCGTCCTCTACACCACCGGCACGCTGGAACTGTCCGGCGCCGTAGTGGTGGTTCCCACCCTGTCCCACGAGGCGCTGGATCAGGCCGGAGCCTTGGCCCTGATCCTGGTGATGGACAGCAGCGAGGTGCTGATCAGCGAGGGGCTGATGGGCGACGCCGCTCGCGCCTCCTGGACCGGCAGCCCGCTACTGGTCTTCATCGCCGAGCACCACCTGCGCACCGACCTGTACCTGCCCCAAATCCTGGCCCTCCTGGGTGATCGGGCGCTGGACCTCATCCAAGAAGAGGATCGGGAACTTTTCGCCCGCGCCCTGGAGAGCCACATAAGCAGCTAGTCGAGTTCACCATTCTCTGAGGAGATACCTATGTCTGAGAAAATCGCTCTGATGACCCAGGGACTGACCAAGTCCTACGGCAAAGTCCGGGCACTGAGGGGCGTTGACCTGGAGGTGCGGAGCGGTGAGATTTTTGGCTATCTCGGGCCGAATGGGGCCGGGAAAACCACGACCATCCGCTGTCTGCTGGACCTGATCCGTCCCGAAAACGGCACCGTGCGCGTGTTGGGTATAGATCCGCAGGCCGATCCCGTGGCGGTGCAGGCGCGCACCGGCTACCTGCCCGGCGAACTGCGACTGGATCCCAACATGACGGTGGAAGGCGCTCTGCGCTACTTCAATGCCCTGCGTGGCAACAAGGTGGATTGGAGCTTCGCTCGCCGGCTCGCCGGGCGCCTCGACCTCGATCTGAAGCCTCCTGTCAAGAACCTATCGCATGGCAACAAACAGAAGGTCGGTATTGTGCAGGCGCTGATGCACCGCCCAGAGCTGCTCTTGCTGGACGAGCCGACGCTTGGACTGGACCCGTTGATGCAGCAGGAGGTGCTTCGGTTGCTGGCCGAGGCTCAGGCCGGAGGCGCGACCGTCTTCTTCTCCTCGCACATTTTGAGCGAGGTGCAAGCAGCCGCGGAGCGCGTGGCCATCATCCGGGAGGGTGTGATCGTGGAGGTGGCCGAGACCGCCTCTCTGATCAACCGTGCTCTATGCCGAGCCAGAATCCGCTTCAAGCAGGCGATGGATATCGGCCCGCTGGCGAACGTACCTGGCGTGACGGTGCTCTCGCAGGACGACGGCACGAGCGTGCTGTTGCAGGTAGAAGGCGAGATGGACGGGCTCATCAAGGTGTTGGCTGCTTTCCCGGTGAGCGACTTCGAGACCGAGCGTCCCTCGCTGGAAGAGATTTTCCTGGCCTACTACGAGGCCGGTGACCAGGAGGCAAACTGACATGTTCGCCGAATTCAAACACACTCTGCGCCGCATGCGCGGCCAGATGATCGGTTGGGGGATCGGAGTGGCGCTGTATGGCCTGATGATGGTGTCTCTCTTCAGTTCCATCGTCAGCATAGAAGGTTTTGAGGAACTCATAGCAAGCTACCCTCAGGAGATTATGGCCTTCTTTGGCGACATGATGGCCATCACCACTCCTGAGGGCTACATCGACATCTACTACTGTGCCTATATGCAGATCATCGTCGGCATCTTCGCCGTCGGCGCGGGCGCCAGCCTGCTGGTTGGTGACGAAGAGAAAGGCATCCTGGACCTGGTGCTGGCCCATCCAGTGAGCCGCACAGCGCTCTTCTGGGGCCGCTGGCTGGGATTCGTGGCCGCCACGGCGGCGATCCTGCTCGTGAGCCGGTTGAGCTGGGTCATTCCATCTGGAGGCTCTGGGATGGAACTCACCTGGATCGAATTCTTGAAGCCCTTCCTGCCCCTGTTTGCGGTGTTGCTCCTCTTCGGCACGCTGGCGCTACTGCTCAGTATGCTGCTGCCCTCGGTGCGTAGCGCGGGCATGGCCGCCGGAGGACTTCTGGTCGCCAACTACCTCCTCATCGGGCTGGCCAACATCAACCAAGACCTCGAATCGGTCATCAAATTCACCCCACTCCACTACTACCAGGGCGGCAAGGCCGTCAGCGAACTGAACTGGGGCTGGCTGGCCTGCTGGCGGTGGCGCTGGTATTCGCCCTGCTGGCCTGGTACCGCTTCCAGCGGCGCGACATCCGTGTGGGCGGAGAGGGTGGCTGGTGCTTGCCTTCGCTGTCGCCGTCTTTCCGCCGCAGAACCGAGGCTGGGCGCGGGGCATAGAACAACACTGGTTGGCGGCCCGGCCGGGTGAGGTGCACCCCAACTGCCCGCTGGGCCGCGTGCGTTTCTGTGAGGTGTACCATGTCCAACACAGTGTCGGCGCAATCCGGCAATGCCAGGCCATCCCTTGAGCGTTCGGGGATAAGGCGCAGCGTGCAGGTTCTTGGGTCTGTCCTTTTCATCGGCGCGCTGCTGTTTCTCTCCGCCGGTCGGATCGACTGGCTGTGGGCGTGGCTTTTTCTCGCCGGCTGGCTCACCCTTCTGCTGCTGTCGGCGATCGTGATGAGAAAGTCCCCGGGCTTGATTAACGAGCGCGGCAGGCGGGCAGACAACGTCAAGGGCTGGGACAAGGTCTTGATTTCAATCTACTCGCTCCTGCTCTTTACCATGCCGGTGGTCGCCGGGCTGGACGCCGTGCGCTTTGAGTGGTCTGCGATGCCGCTTGCTTTGCACGTGGTTGGGCTCGTGAGCTTCATTCCGGCGATGGTGATGCCCCTGTGGGCCATGTCCGCTAACGCTTATCTCTCGACGATGGTGCGTATCCAGGACGACCGGGGCCACCGGGTGGTCACGGCCGGCCCATACCGGTATGTGCGCCATCCCATGTATGTGGGAATGATCTTCTTTGGGTTATGCATCCCGCTGTTCCTTGGCTCGTGGTGGACGTTCGTTCCCTGTGGCCTGATCGTCGTCATTTTCGTGATCCGCACCGCGCTGGAGGACAAGACCCTGCGGGAGGAACTGCCCGGCTACGCCGAGTACGCTCAGCGCGTGCGCTACCGGTTGCTGCCTGGCCTGTGGTAGGGTTGGTACATTGGGACATTGGTACGCCAGTGAATTGGTAGATTAGGGGCCAACCAATCTATCAATCTACCAAGTTACCAATTTACCAGTCTACCAATCTACCGAAGGGTTGACCGATGATCTTCAAGAACCTCTTCCGCCGCAAAACCCGCACCTTGCTGACGGTGCTGGCCATCGCCGTCGGCGTGGCCGCGGTGGTGGCGCTGGGAGCCATGGCCGAGGGGTTGGTCGAAAACTACACCGGTCTGGTCTCCAGCAGTGACGCTGACCTGCTGGTGATGCAGGCGGACGCCATGGACGTGGCCTTCAGCGCCGTGGACGTGACGGTGGCCGAGCGCATCGCGGCTATGCCGGACGTGACCGAGGTAAACGGCGTCGTCTACGGCTGGCTCACGGCCGCGGAGATGGACTTCTTCATCATCTTCGGCCACGAGCCCCGCTCGCGGGCCATCGAGCACTTCCGGTTGGTGGAAGGCGTGCCGCTCAGCGGCGGACGGCAGATCCTGCTGGGTAAGGCGTCCGCCGCTGTGCGGGAGAAGTCGCTGGGAGACACCGTGCGCATCTACGGCGCACCCTACCAGGTGGTGGGCATTTTCGAAACCGGCCAGGCGCTGGAGGAGGGAGGTGGCGTCATCGCCCTGGAAGAGGCGCAGAATCTGTTCAACAAGCGCCGCCAAGTCAGCATCTTCCAGGTCTACCTGCGGGACATCGAGCAAGCGGAAGCGGTGCAGGAGCGCATCGAGAAGCTCTTCCCCAAGCTGTCCGCTTCCCGCTCCAAGGACTATGGCCTGGATATGGACTGGCTGGCCATAGCCAAAGGCATGGCTTGGGGGGTCGCCCTCATCGCCGTCGTCGTCGGCGGGCTGGGGATGATGAACACCATGATCATGACCGTCTTCGAGCGCACGCGGGAGATCGGCACGCTGCGGGCGCTGGGCTGGCGGCGACGTCAGGTGCTGCGCATGATCCTGGGCGAAGCGCTGGCGCTCAGCGCGCTGGGCGGCGTGGTGGGGATCGCTCTGGGGGTTGCCCTGAGTCGCGCCGTGTCTCTCTCGCCAGGCATGGGCGCGCTGATGGCCGGTCGTTACACACCGGAGCTTTTTGCCCAGGGGTTGGTCACCGCGCTGGTCTTGGGCACCATCGGCGGCGTCTACCCCGCCTGGTGGGGCGCTAACCTGCAGCCGGTGGAGGCTTTGCGGCGTGAGGGCGGCGCGGGAGGGGGAAGCAAACGTAAGGGAGGGAAGCGAGTTCTGCCTTTGCCGCTGGAATTGACCGCCTTCCGGGAGCTGTGGCGGCGGCGGTTGCGCACGGCGCTGACCATGGCTGGCATCGGCGTGGGCGTAGCTTCTATC
>JACNHM010000262.1 GCA_014383605.1 Chloroflexota bacterium | reverse complement strand
ACGTTTTACGTTTCACGCTTCACGTTTTACGCCCATCTGCACCGTATCGAAGATCAACGTCACCGGGCCGTCGTTGCAGAGCCGCACCTGCATGTGGGCCTGAAACTGGCCTTCAGCCACTGGCACGCCTTCTTGCCGCAGGAACTCGGCGAAGCGGGCCACCAGCGGCTCGGCCACGTCAGGGAGAGCGGCATCGGTGAAGCCAGGACGGCGACCCTTACGGGCGTTGCCGTAGAGGGTGAACTGCGAGACCACCAGCACGCTGCCGCCCACGTCGGCCAGGGCCAGGTTCATCTTGCCGGCGTCGTCCTCGAAGACGCGCAGGTGGGCGATCTTGCGCGCCAGGTAGCGCGCCTCCTGCTCCGTATCCCCGTGCGTCACCCCCAGCAGCACGACAAAGCCATGGCCGATTCCACTTATGACTTGACCTCCCACAGCCACTGAGCCCTCACAGACCCGTTGCACCACTGCTCGCATTCTCTCATCCCCCCTGATCCTGCCCAGATGACCCGGTTGAGCTTTGCGCTTTGAAGTTTGAGCTTTGAGGTTTGAAGTTCGAAGCCCGGTCTTCGGCCACCGCCTGCAGTTGATCTTGGTCGAGGATCACCACCCGGCCCCGTTTGGTGTCAATGACACCCCGCCGGCGCAGGCGACTCATGGTGCGGATGGCCGTCTCCACGGTGGTGCCGGCCATGTCGGCCACGTCCTGGCGGGTCAGGGTCACGTCAATGAGCATGCCGCCGCCGTCATTGGGTTTGCCGGCCACGTCGGCCATTTTCAGGAGCACGCGGGCGATGCGTCGCTCCACCCGTTCCGAGGCCAGGCTGTGCACCAAATCGCTGGCCGCGCGCAGGCGGCGACCTAGTTCCGCGATCACTGCCAGGGAGAGAAGGGGAAAGCGCCGCAGCAAAGCCAGGAAATCCTGCCGGGCGATGCTGATCAGCGTTGTGGACTCCATGGTCTGGGCGGTGAACTCGTAGGGGGCGCCTTCGAAAACGGCCGTTTCTCCGAACATGCGATTCGGCCCGATGACGTCCAGCACCACATCGCGGCCCTCCAGCGAATGGCGCAGGAGTTTCACCCTCCCTGCCCACACGATGTACAATGCTTCTGGCGGATCACCTTCGAAGAAGATGTACTCATCCTTGCTGAAACACCGCTCGCCCAACAGATCAGCTACGGCCGCCCAGTCCCTCTCCGGCAAGGTGCTGAAAAGGGGCACCGTCCTGACGACCTTAAGCTTATCGGCAGGCAAGGTTTCGCGATTCTGATCTCGTTCGACGGGCCGATAGGTGGTCACCACGTGCGTCCTCGGTAAAAGAAGCGAGCGATCCTCTCAAAGCATCCGATTATACCACGGCGGACAAAGCGGCGCAAGCCTGGGCCAGAGGCGTTATGGGCCGTTCGACGCCCTGCGGCCAGATAACGCGTCGAAGCCAGCTCTTCCCTGAGCTGGCCCCGTTTGGTTTCCCTCCGCCGATCGGGAATCCGCTAGATCATGCACGCGCTGTCCTGCAGCATCTCCATCTCCCTCACCATCCAATGCGTGTGGGCAATGTCCTGCAGCCGCTCCACATCAGCCAGCAGCACCTGCCTCCGCTGCACGCGGATAAGCCCCTGCCGGCGAAACTTGCTCATGGTGCGGATGGCCGTTTCCACCGTCGTGCCCGTCATGTCCGCCACGTCCTGGCGGGTCAGGCTCATGCCGATCATCACTCCGTCGTCGGTGGATTGTCCGGAGTCGCTCGCCAGCCGCAACAGCGTGCGAGCAATGCGCTGCTCCGCCCGATCCACCGCCAGGCTGCAGATGAGGTCTGTTGCCCCCCGCAAGCGCCGGCCGAGATCGGCGATCACCGCGCTGGCAAACGCCGGGCAGCGACCGACCCATTCGAAACAGTCGCTGCGCGAGAAGCAGAACGTGGTCGCAGGTTCGATGGCCTGAGCCGCGGCCAGAAAGCCATTGCCGTCAAAGACTCCCACGTTCCCCAGCATCTGCCCTTCGCCGCACACGCGCAGAACCACGTCCTTGCCCTGAGAGGAATGACGTATGACTTTCACCTGACCGGTTTTGACGATGTAAAGGGTATCGGCGGGGGCTCCCTGGCGGAAAACGAACTCGTTTCTGGCGAAGTGCCGCTCGTAGATCAGTGGCTCTATCTCGCCCCAATCGCGGAGCGACAAGCCAGCAAAAAGGGGAACTACGTTGAGAAGCTCTCGTCTGTCCAAAACGTCTGCTCCATCGCAAGATGTCTCTGAATTATCAAGCCGAAGCAATTATACCATGCCCTTCCCATCATCACAATTCGGACGGCCCACTTTCGCGGGACTTATGACGATGTCTCCGTCTCCCCCTCTCTCTTCCGGGCCACCAGAATCATCCGCTCGCTGTCGCTCTCCAATGGATCGAGCTCATACGTGCCGTAAACCTGCTCGATGTCGTACCCCGCCAGCCGCAGCAGCAGCTCGGCCTCGAAGCGGTGCAGGTAGCGCATCTGGAAGGGAGCCAGCGTGCGGCGGACGCGCCCGTCGGGGGTGGTCTCGTCGTAGATGAAGGTCACGTCCAGCGTCTGCTCGGCCAGGTTCAGCGTGCGGCTCGTTTGCCGCAGCACCGTCGCCCCCGTCTCCGGATCCTCCCATTGCCGATCCAGCGCCAGGCGGCCGTCAGCCTCCAGAAGGCCCTGCGGATGGGGCTGAAAGAGATCGAGGATCAGCAGACCGTCCGCGGTCAGGTGCTCCCGCCAGCAGCGCAAGGCCTGCAGCTGATCCTCCGTCGTCAGCAGGTGCATGAAGGAGTTGATGGCCACGAAGGCCAGCCGGAAGCGACGCCGCAGGTGGACGTCGCGCATGTCCGCCTGCACCAGCGAGACGCGCTGCTGCAGGCCGGCCGCCTCGATCTTGCGCCGGGCCACAGCCAGCAGCGCTGGCGAGATGTCCACGCCGGTGATCTCGTAGCCTGCCTGGGCCAGCGGCAGCAACAGCCGGCCGGTGCCACAGCCCAGTTCCAGCAGCGGCCCGCCGCCGCGCGCGGCGAAACCGCGATACAGCAACAGATCGTCCTGGAAGTCGCCGTAGTCGGCGTCGTAGAAACGGGCAAACACGTCGAAGTCGGTCATGGCTGGAAGTCAGAGGCTGGATATTGGATATTGGACACCGGGAAACCGGCTGCCCTGACCATAGTTTACCACAAGCCGGGCGATTCGCAAAGCGTCGCGCTCGTGGTTGTCGTTTTTCGGGCCATGGATTATAATGTCCCCGCAGACACCGTTGCCGTTGCCTGCATCCCAATTCTCGGAGGGATACACCCATGGGTTTGAAAATGCCCCATCGGGGGCGCATTGCCATCGTCGAGCTTTTCGGTTCCATTGGCATGACCTTGCGCAGCGACGAATATGTCCCCATCCTGGAAGGCCTGCGCCGCAGCAAGGCCATCAAAGCGGTGGTGCTGGACATCGACTCGTCGGGCGGCGAGGTGCCCGCCTCCGCCTATCTGCGGCTGGCCGTGAGCAAACTGGCGGCGGAGAAGCCGGTGATCGCCTTCGCGCGCGGTACCTGTGCCTCCGGCGCTTACCTCATCGGCTGCGCCGCCCACAAGATCGTGGCCATGCCTTACGCCGTGATCGGCTCCATCGGTGTGCTCAGCTTCTGGCCGGTGATCAGCGAGTTGCTGGAACGGCTGGGCGTGCAGGTTGAGGTGAGCAAAAGCGCCGAACTGAAGGACATGCAGGCCTTCTGGCGGCCGCCCAGCGAGGAGGAGCGGGAGAAGTCCCAGGCCCTGGTGGATGCTTTCCACGGGGAATTCGTGTCCATCGTGGCCGAGGCGCGGGGGCTGGAACCGCAAGCCGTGCAGGCGCTGGCCACCGGCGAGGTCTTCTGGGCCAGGCAAGCCCTGGAACTGGGGCTGGTGGATGAACTGGGCGATCAGGAGCGGGCCTTTGAATTGGCCATGGAGCTGGGCCAGGTGCCGCGTCGTCTCATCTACGTGAAGCCGAAACGCCGCCGCTGGCGGCGCTGGATGGGCCGCTTTTCCGACTCACTGGTGGCAGAGATCGGCTTTCAGATGGAACGGAGATTGCCGCCGCGCCTCTGGTTTTAGCCAGCCAGTCAGCCGGTCAAGCCGATGGAGCCGAATTCGCATCGCTGTGAGGCGTTTTCCCGGCAGCGGAACCTTTTCTTTGCCGGCAACGTCCTGAGAGCGGACACTGATCCAAGAGAGCAAGACACGAGAGGAGGACATCATGAACACGCAAATGAGGACAAAGGCGGCTATCTCCCTGCTGATGCTGGTGACCCTGCTCTTCAGCCTGGGGGGCTGTGCGGCGAGGGCGCCCGTGCCCCAGGCCGTCGAGAGAGGGGTGGTCGAGACCGTGGTAGTCGAGAAGGAGGTGATGGTGGAAGCGCCGGCTTTTGCACCCTCCTACACCGGCGGGGGCGAGCTCTTGGCCGCGCTGCCTCCGGCGGCCGAGCGCATGATCATCCAGCGCGCCAGCCTGGAGCTGGTGGTTAGCGACACCGCCGTCAGCATGGAGGCGGTCAAGGACCTGGTGTACGCATTGGGCGGCTACATCGCCGACTCCAACGCCTGGCGACAGGGCGACTGGCTGCGAGCGCACCTCACGCTGCGCGTGCCCGCCGAGAGCCTGGAGACGGCCCTGGATCAGCTCAAAGCGCTGGCCGTCCAGGTGCAGCGGGAAAGCCTGTCGGGCGAGGATGTGACCGAGCAGTACACCGACCTGAGCGCCCGCTTGCGCAACCTGGAGGCCACGGAGAAGGAACTGCTAGCGCTGCTCACCGAAGTGCGGGAAAAGCCCAACGCCACCGCCGAGGACATCCTGGACGTGCATCGCCGCCTGACGGAAATCCGCGGCGAGATCGAGCAAGCGAAAGGGCGAATGCAATACCTGGAGCAGATGACGGCGCTGGCCACCATTGACGTGGAGCTGGTGCCCGACCCGCTGGCGCAGCCGGTGGTCGAGCCGGGCTGGGCGCCGCTGCGCACGCTGACGGAAGCGTCCCGGGCGCTGGTCCGCAACCTCAAGACGTTCGTGGATGCCTTGATCTGGTTCGTGGTGGCCTGGTTGCCCATTCTGATCCTGTACATCGCAATACCCGTTGCGCTGCTGGTGCTACTCATCCGCTGGCTGGTGCGC
>JACNHM010000333.1:14940-26625 GCA_014383605.1 Chloroflexota bacterium | reverse complement strand
TGAGCTTGTCCTCTCAGCGTCCCTCACGCTGTGCAATTCATCACCGGGAGAAACGGCCATGAGATCACGCTCCAGATACCGTTGGTTCGTCGTTGCTGTATTCTTCACCTTCATGCTGCTCCACCAGTCGGATAAGCTCCTGATCGGACCGCTCACCACCCCCATCATGGAGACGTTCGGCATCAACGAGGCGCAGATGGGCGCGGTGTTCACAGGTGCGCTCATCGTCGGGGCGTTTCTTTATCCGTTGTGGGGCTACCTCTACGATCGTTTTGCGCGATCGAAACTGCTGGCCTTGGCCTCGTTCATCTGGGGATCCACCACCTGGCTCAGTGCGATTGCTCCATCCTATCGGTCCTTCCTGGCCACGCGGGCTTCGACGGGGATTGATGACTCCAGCTACCCCGGCCTTTACAGCCTGATCTCCGATTATTTCGGGCCGCAGGTGCGGGGGAAGATCTACGGGTTGCTGCAGCTCTCTATGCCCTTGGGCTACATCCTGGGGATGGTACTGGCTTTGCTGTTGGGCGATGCCGTGGGCTGGCGCGGCGTGTTTTACATCACCGGCTCGCTCGGCGTGCTGTTGGCCGTCGTGATCTTCTTCGGCGTGCGTGAGGCCCCACGTGGCAAGAGCGAGCCAGAGCTGGCGGACCTGCAAGAGATCGGCGTATACCGTTTCGATTGGAAGATCGCCCGCGGCCTGTTCCGCAAACGCAGCCTTATCCTCCTGTTCGTCCAGGGGTTCTTTGGTGTCTTCCCCTGGAATGTCATCACCTATTGGTTTTTCCGCTATCTGGAGACAGAGCGGGGCTATTCTTCGGACGCGGTGTTGGTGACCATGGTGGTCGCGGTACTGGTGCTGGCATCTGGCTATTTCATTGGCGGCATGGTGGGGGATTTCCTCTTCAAACGCACGCCACGCGGCCGCCTGATGGTCGCCACTACCGCCGTGCTCCTGGGAGCCATCCTCCTTTTGCTCACTCTCAACGTCCCGGTGGAGAAGCAAGGGCTGTTCCTGCTCATGCTCAGCATCACTGCCTTGTTCATTCCCTTCTCTTCGCCCAACGTCATCTCCACCGTCTACGACG
Source organism: Chloroflexota bacterium (assembly GCA_014383605.1). The sequence continues at coordinate 25,537 of JACNHM010000333.1, read as the reverse complement.
TCACCTTGCCGGAGGTGCGCAGCACGGCACTGGCCGTCCAGTACTTCCTCGAATCCGCCGGCGCGGCGTTGGCCCCCTTCCTCGCCGGCCTGATCGCCGTGCGCTCCTCCCTCAAAGCAGCTATCTTGATCATCTGTGTGTCCACCTGGGTGCTTTGCTTCATCTTCCTCGCTTTCACTGCCTACCTGGTCCCCGAAGACATCCAGACGCTGCGCAGCCAAATGCGCCAGCGGGCGGAACAGGAGAGAGCCGCCCAGGCCGTCTAGCGCGCGGAGCGGACCATGACCCCAGCGGAGCAGTACGCCAGGAACGCCTATGCTCACGTCACTCACCTGGCCGAGACCATCGGCGGGCGGGGAAGCTGCAGCCCCCAGGAGCGGCAGGCGGCCGCCTATGGAGTCCAACAGATGCGGGAGTTGGGCGTGGCGCGGGTGCGCAGCGAGCCGTTCGGCGGAGCGCCGTCCACCTATCGCCCCTACGCGCTGGCCTTCGTTGCGGCACTGCTGGGGACGTGTCTGGCCTGGCTGGGCGGGCGGACGGCCTTGATCCTGGCGGCGCTGCTGAGCGGGCTGGGGACCTGGGGTATGCTGGCGGAGAGCGATTTCGCCGGCAACTGGACGCGGTGGTTGCTGCCCGACGGCGAGAGCCAGAACGTGGTGGGTATCGTGCCCGCGGCGGAAAGGCCGGCCCGCCGCGTCGTCCTGTCTGCCCATCTGGACACCCACCGCACGCCGATTTTCTACTCCTCCGCCGTCTGGCAGCGGCTATTCAGCCTCCTGGTGGGGTTGTCTTTTGTCAACATGGCCGTCAGCGCACTGCTGTGCCTGCTGGGAGCTGCCATCGGCTGGAGCGGGGTGCGGTGGATCGGATTGGCCGCGGCGGCCCTGGAGCTGTTCGCCCTGAGCATGTGTCTGCATGCCGACTTTACCCCCTTCTCGCCGGGAGCCAACGACAATGGCTCCGGCGTCGGCTCGGTGCTGGCTCTGGCCGCCCGTCTGGTGCCGGAGCCGCTGCGGCACACGGAGGTCTGGCTGCTGCTGACCGGCTGTGAGGAAGCGGCGGCCTATGGCATGGCTGCTTTCCTGGACGCCCACGGCGACGAACTGAGGGATGCGATCCTCGTCGTTCTGGATCAGGTGGGGATGGGGCAGGTGAGCACGCCGCTGCCCGAGGGGCTCATCATCCGCCGCCGGCCTCATCCGGAGATACTGGCACTAGCGCGACGGGTGGCGGAAGCGTATCCCGAGCTGGGCTTCCGCGAGCACGTGGGCGCCGCCTACACCGACGCGGCGGTGGCGCACAAGCGCGGCTTCCAGGCCCTCTCGCTGGACGCCATGCCGGCCGCCGGCGCCACGCAGGCTCACTGGCATCAGATGTCAGACACACCGGAGCACGTGGCCATGGAAACGTTGCGGGACGTGCACCTGTTTGTGTGGGAGATGCTACTGGGGATTGATGAGGGTTCGGTGTCAACGGATGCAGAACGGATAAGCGGATAGCAGTGCGGGCGCATCCGTTTATCCGTTTCTATATCCGTTGACACCGTTTTGTTTTCACTCCTGTTTCTGCTGCGTGTCTGTGGCCTGTGGGGTTTCGTGTTCGACCCCTTGCTCTTGCATGGCATAGGCCGGAACCTGGGTGACCAGGGGATAGAACTCCCGGGCCTCCACGCGCCTGTCCCGGAACTCGAAAGTGTGTATTACTGTCTTGAAAGCTGTCAAGAAGGCATAGTAATCCTCTTCAACAGCCCGGTAGATCAGCTCATAGAACCGGCCTTTTCGTTTGAGGATGATCCGCCGTTCGATAATGGGGGTGTCCTTGGGATTCATGCTGTTCGGGGGCAGAGGTATAGTGTAGGAAATGGCCAGTTCCACAGCTTCGGCACCGGCCAGGGTGCCGTGTGCCTGAGAGATTTCCCTGAAGTTTGGTAGCCGACGACTTTTCCTCAGATAATCCTCCACCGCTTCTGCCACAGTGGCGTATTTGCCTTTCTGCTCCTGGGCGGGGAAGACGTGGACAGTTATGGCCAGGCTATAGGTGTCATCCCGATTTCTGGGTCCCAGGATGAAGACCTCACTGTGACCTTCCCGATCAAACTCCCGCACCTGCCAGACCGCAGGGTAGAGGAACTCGAAGTCCAGCCGGAGGTTGGTGCTGGTGAAGGTCATCCTCTGCCTCACTTCGCGGGGGATGGCGGCTGCTTTCTGCTGCAAGCGCTGGCGCTGAACCTCCAGGTCTATAGCGGCCAAGTCGGTTGGGGGCTCGGAGATGCCCAATGCACGCCGCCTTTCATCCCACAGTTGCTTCAGTTCCCACAAATGGGAATCGTCAATCCTTCTGGCCTCTCTCATGGTCTATACACCTCCCTGAGACTGCCGCCCTTCCCCTTATAAAAGGCCAATCCATAGCGGCGACACATCTCAATATTGGCGAGATAGATGGCATCCGAGAATGAGACGTTCGGATCATCCAAGTGCCTGAGCACTTCCTGATGGAATGCTTCTCGGACTTCGTCGGCGTCTACCGTCTCGGGTGTCAAGTCGGTTCGTGCCAGGGCATATGTCTCATCCCCACTGCGTGCCAGGCTGATTTTCTCTTGAGTCTCCAGCGCCGAAGCGATGTCCTGGTCACTGAATGCTGTTGTCGTCCCCTCCTCGTAAGGATGGGTATGGAAAGTCCCGACGAACTCCTCATCCTCGGCGATATCCAGGTTGGGCGTGACGCTGTTGCTGGTCCCCTCCACTGGATTGACCAGCTTGAGTTCGTCCTCCTGCCCCTTTACCAGAGTCGCAGCATGTTCTCTAACCACGCCTTTGTCTATGTCCTGGACACTTTTCTGCCACAGTACATCCATCTCCTGAGCGACCTGTTTTCCTAGCTCGAGTTGCTCTGGCAGTTCGGCAGGCGCGTCTGAAACGTCCTGAGGGGCTGATGGAGCGAACTTGGTTTGCAGCGCTTCGGCATCTTCTCTGGCCTCTTCCTGCAACCGCTGCTGTTCGGCCTGGACCTGGGCCAGCAACTCTTCGTCTGTTTCTCCCCAGATGGCTTGCAGCGTCTCCGGGCTTGGTTCCCAATCTGAAGGGATCTCGTCCTTCTGCTCTAGATGTTCGAGCAGTTCATCCTCTTCGACGTCACGCTGCCAGTCTACCATATGCACAGCTCCTTCAAGCCCTGACCCCGCTTGTCTGCCGGTACAGGTGCTTGAAACGCAAGGCTTTGTCACGCGACACGGCACGCCCCGAGAGGTGGACGAGGTAGCAGTAACCAGCATGTTCATCTTGGTCAAGACCAAGCGTCCGCAAAGCCTCCCGACAGTTTTGGGTCAGGTGCTGCCACCCATCATCCTCGTTCCCTAGATCCAAGGGTGTATTGTCTCCACTCTACGAATAGGTCCTTGGCAAACGGGGCGATACGCATAGCCATGATAGCCCGCGCATCCTTCTCGGGGTCGAGAGAGAGTTCAACGAAATCGTACTCTCGTCGCTCCTCCTCGACCTCAATCTGGCCAGGTGATACAGAGAGGGGTGAGAACTCCCTTTCCCTCACCCGCTCGAAGAAGGTCCTTTTGACCTCTTCTGCCTTGGCTGCCATGCCGGGGATGACAGCACGCCAACTGTCCACGAAGATCAGCTTTTGCACGAACTGGGGTGTGTATTCTGCCATATCTCATCACCTTGCATGACGGTGATGGGCAGGGGCAAAAGCTTACCCCTGCCCTGCTGAGCCCTCAGATCAACCTCGGTCGTCGTCCGGCCAGGGCGAAGCCTTCATTCTTCAGCAGCAACGCCGTGTCAATGCCGACAGCGTCAATGGCTCCCAGTGATTTCTTGTGCACGTCAATCGCGAGAGCGGCCACTTCTCTTGGGCGAATTCATCGAGCCGCTTCCGCCAGAACAAATGACGTCAGCCCATTCATCCACCTGCCGCCCCTTTTCAGCAAAGAGTCCGGAGCTGGACTTCTTGGTGCCGCATGGATCTCATGGGAAAGTCGGAAAATACTACCCACCTTACCTGCTGTCCTACCAGGAGCCACCGCGTATATTGTAGCACAAAGCCAGACAATTGACAACTACCCGATGCCAGGTTCGTCTCTCCTCTTTATGGTTTATGCAAGAGGCCTTGGATATAGGTGCACTTGCCTATCGGCATGAGGCCAAGTGCCGCGCTTTGTGCTATCGCTCCCACCCTGCATCAGCCAGGAAATCCAACAGTGCCATCAACCCCAGGATATAGCTGCGCCAGCCGAAGCCGCTGATCCGGCCCACGCATACCGGGGCGATGAGCGATCTATGGCGGAACGGCTCGCGGACGGTGATGTTGGAGAGGTGCACCTCTACCGCCGGCAGGCCCGCGGCGGCGAGGGCATCGCGCAGGGCGACGCTGGTGTGGGTGTAGCCGCCTGGGTTGATGAGGATCCCGTCGGCCCAGTCCATCGCCTCGTGGATGGCGTCTATCAGCGCGCCCTCGTGGTTCGATTGCCGGATGCGCAACTCCGCGCCCCCTTCAGTAGCCGCAGCTTGCAGCCGCTCGTTGATCTCCTGCAAAGTGACCGCACCGTACACCTCCGGCTCCCGTCGGCCTAGCAAGTTCAGATTAGGGCCATGAAGTACCAGAATCTTGTTGCTCATCCTTGCCCTCCATCGCGGAACACGGAACACGCACCACGTGCTGCGTATTGCGTGTTCCGTTCACGCTGCGCTCAGTGATTCCAGGACTTCCAATACGTCGGCTCGTCTCACTTCGTCGCTCACGATCACCTCGCCGATGCGTCGCGGCAGGACGAAGCGCAGTCGCTGGCCGCGCCGCTTCTTGTCGTTCTGCATCGCTTCCCAGATGGCGGCAGGAGCGTAGTCCGGCAGGCTCGTCGGCAGCCCCAGCTTGTCCAGCAGCGTTGCTAAGCGGTCGGGCAACGTGGCGTCGCACGAGCCCCGGGCGACGGCCAGCCGCGCCGCGGCGATCAGGCCGATGCTCACCGCCTCGCCGTGGCGCAGGGTGTAGCCGCTCAATTGCTCCAGGGCATGGCCCACGGTGTGCCCCAGGTTAAGCACCGCCCGCCGCCCCTGCTCCAGTGGGTCCTCTTCCACCACGCCGATCTTGACCTCCAGGGCTCGGCGGATGATCCAGGGCCAGTTGCAGGCCTCGTAGGGCAAGATGCCATCTTGCCCTACATCCGCAGAAATCTTTTCCAGATGCTCAAACAGATCCGGGTTGCCGATAATGCCCGCTTTGACGATTTCCGCCAGGCCGCAGCGCAGCTCGACGGGCGGCAGCGTGCGCAGCACCTCTGGGTCGATGACCACCAGCGCCGGCTGCTTGAACGCCCCCACCAGGTTCTTGCCCTGCGGCAGGTCCACGCCGGTCTTGCCGCCCACGCTGGCATCCACCATGGCCAGCAGGGTGGTGGGCACCTGGACGAGGGGCACGCCGCGCATGTAGGTGGCGGCAGCGAAGCCGGCCACGTCGCCCACGACGCCACCGCCCACCGCCACCACCGTGCCGCTGCGGTCCAGCCCACCGGCGACGAACTGCTCGTAGAGCGTGGCCACCGTGTCCAGCGTCTTGTACTGCTCCCCGTCGGGGATCAGGCAGACGAAGAAGGCGAGGTCGGCAGCCTGTAGCGCCGTCTCCACCGTCTGGCCGTGGTGCTGCCATACGGTGGGGTTGGAGACGATGACCACTTGGCCGTCCAGCCCGGCCTCCCGCAGCCGTTGACCCAGGCAGGACAAAGCTCCATATCTCAGGTGGATGGCGTATCCGCCGCCAGGGGCGCGCACCGGCAGCACGATCTCGGTCCCTTGCTCTTCCCGCCACGTTTGCCAAAGGCCGATCACCCGTTCCACCACTTCTTCCGTGCTCAGATCGGTGGTGTCCAGTTGTGCGGGCATGGCGGCGTAGGCCTCCCGACGACTCTCCAGCAGCCGCTCCATCTCCACCTGCCGGTCGGCCACTTGCAGCAGCGGGCGGTCGTCGGCCCTGGCCAGGCGGCGCAGCATTTCCTCCACGCGGCAACTCAGGCAGATGATCCATCCACTGCCTGCCATGCGGCGGCGGTTGGCTTCAGAAACGAGCATGCCACCGCCGGTGGCGATGACCAGGCCGCGTCGTTGGCTCAGCTTTTGACATAACCGAGCTTCCAGGCGGCGGAAGGCCGCTTCGCCGTCCTCGGCGAAGATGGCGGCGATGGGCTTGCCTGCCTGCTGGGCGATCACCTCGTCCATGTCCACGAACTGCCGCCCCAGCCGCCGCGCCACCTCCCGACCCACGACGGTCTTGCCCGTGCCCATGAAGCCGGTGATGATGAGGTTGCCGTGATGCGTGATGCGTGATGCGTGATACGTGGTGCGTGATCCGTGATCTGTGATCCGTGATCCGTGATCCGTGATCCGTGATCCGTGGTGCTGGGGGTTCATCGCTCGGTGGCTCCTTCGATGCTGCTGACCTTGAAGTGTTCTTTCATCTCGCGCAGGCTGTCTCCGCCAAGCTTCTCCAGGAGGGCGTCGGCCAGGACCCAGGCCACCATGGCCTCACCGACGACGGTGGCCGCCGGCACGGCGCAGACGTCGGAGCGCTGGTACTGGGTCTGCGCTGGCTCGCCCGTGCGCAGGTCCACGGAGCGCAGCGGGGTCACCGTGCTGGGGATGGGCTTCATGGCCGCCCGCACGACGATGGGCTGGCCGTTGGACATACCACCTTCGATGCCGCCAGCGCGGTTGGTGGAACGTGAAACGTGAAACGTAAAACGTGATGCGTGATGCGTGAGGCGTGAGGCGTGATCCGTGATGCGTGTTGCGTGTTGCGTGGTCTGTGTGAGGAACTCGTCGTGCACTTGGGTGCCGGGGAGGCTGGCGTTCTCGAAGGCGGGGCCGATCTCCATCCCCTTGATGGCGGGGATGCTCATGACGGCGCAGGCCAGTCGGGCGTCCAGGCGGCGCTCCCAGTGGACGTGGCTGCCCAGGCCCACGGGCACGCCCGTGGCCACGACCACGAAGACGCCGCCCAGGGAATCGCCGGCCGCCCGCGCCGCGTCAATGGCCGCTCGCATGCGCTTGGCGGCTGCCTCGTCAGGGCAGCGCACATCGCTGGCCTCGGCCAGCGCCCAGAGCTCGGCAGGCGGCAGATTGGGCAACTGGGCGACCACATCGCCGATTTCGACCACGAAACCGCCCACGGCGATGGCGAATTCCGCCAGCAGCAGCCTGGCCAGCGCCCCGGCGGCCACTCGCGCCGCCGTCTCGCGGGCGCTGGCCCGCTCCGAGATGGGACGGGCGTCGTCGAAGCCGTACTTGACCATGCCAGTGTAGTCGGCGTGGCCGGGGCGAGGCACGGTGAGCGGGGGAAGGTCCCGATCGCGCCAGTTGGCCCCATCGCGGTTCTCGATGCGCAGGGCCAGCGGTGCGCCAGTGGTGCGTCCCTGCCATACGCCGCTCAGCACCTCCACCCGATCCTGCTCGATCTGCATCCGTGCGCCGCGCCCGTAGCCGGACTGCCGCCGCCGCAGGTCGCGGTTGATGGTTTCTTCGTCCACAAGTAGTCCGGCCGGCAGCCCCTCGATGATGGCTATCAGGCACGGTCCGTGCGATTCGCCGGCGGTCAGGAAGCGTAGCATGTTGTTCTCCATAAAATTTGAGTCATTGTCAACGGGTCACTGTCAACGGATTCTTGGAGCGGATTGAACGGATTGTCTTGCCCCGTTAGCCTTTTCCATTCAATCCGTTCCCCTAATACTACAACCGCACTTTGTCTCATTTCGCTCACAGGATGGGGCTATGAGATCCAGTCAGGGTTCTTTCGCTCATCAAACCATCATCAGAGCATAGGTGACGGGCGGTTCGGTGATCGATTTGGCATAGGTGCGGCTGTAGTACTAATCCGTTGACAGTTAATCCGCTGACAACTTCGCCTCCAGTCTCTCCACAAGTCCGCGTGCCTCCACTCCCTCTTGCGCTACCAGCCGCTCGTAGATTTGTAAGGCATCGCGTGCTAGCCGCAAGGCCACTTCAAGATGCCCTTGCCGCTCGGCGAGTTTGGCCAATCCAAATTTGGTGCCTGCGATGGCGTCTTGCCTTCTCATGCTTTGAGCCAACTTGAGGCCTCTCTCGTACAGCACTTGCGCCTGACTATCATTCCCGAGGGCCAACATCGCAGTAGCCAGGCTGACAATAGTGCTATTCAGCCTCTGCTCGTTTCCCTCCGGTGATTGTTCTGCTATTGAAAGCGCCTCATGGTAGAACTGTACCGCCTTGTCAAGCTCCTGTTGCTGCAGAGCCAGATGACCAAGAAAACGGTATACATCACTGACTATGTCTTGGTAGCCTTCGGCATTGGCTATCTCCAACGCTCTCTCCAGCAGTCGTTGGGACTCCGTAAGGTTTCCAATTCGTCTTGTGACGTCTCCCAAGAGGCGGAGCGCCAAGCAGGTTCCTTCAAGATTACCAGCTCTCTCAAATGATGCCAGAGCGTCTATCATAGATGATCGTGCTCTCTGGTACTCGCCCCGTCTCATGTACATCCAACCCAGCGTATCAACTTTCAGCCAAGCTGCGTTGAGCTCGTCCCCAAGACTTACAGCAGCTTGCAGCGCCTTCTTACCATAGTCCAGCCGCTCTGCCCAATACCCGCTCCGTAACAAAGGATGATTCATTCTCCGCATCAGTTCCACAACAGGCTTCCAGTCTTGCGCTTCAAAGCACAGATTCATGATGTTAAGAATGTTGTCTCTCTCTATGTCCATTTCGTCAAACTTTGACATCTCCGTGCCGCGCCATTCCCACCAGCTTTTCCCCCCATATTCCTCAGCGAATGCCAGGAAGTAGGTTGCCAAGTGTTGTCGCGCTTCGTTCTTGAGCACCACGTCTCTATTTAGAAGCTCATGCGCATAGGCCCGCGTTAACGGGTGGATGCTGTACCGCCGCTTAATGGCATCCAGTTCATCAGTAGCCTCCACCAACCACATCTCCACCAACTGTCCCAGCCCCTCGTCCAAGGCGAAATAATGCATGTCGCTAGCCGCTTCGATGGCCGCCCGTGAAGCCAAAGCGGCGAAGATGGGCATGACCATCAGTATGCGCCGTGCCTCCTCGGACAGCAGCGACCAGGAGCGAGCGAAGACTTCCTCGAAGATGTCGCCTCTGGCCTCGTGCAAAGCGGCCAGCATCGTGTCCAGCGATTGCCCCTTCTGCTTGATCTGCCCCACGACCCACTTGATGGCCAGCGGCGCTCCGCCTGTGGCCCTGTAGAGGCGCAGCAACACTCGCTCTTCGGCTTTTTCTACAGAGGCCAGCCCCAACCGCCGGCCCTCGCTGCGGATCAAAGCCAGTGCCTCATCCTGCTCCAGCCCCTTGAGCGACACCGCCCCTGGCGCAGCTTCTGCTCCCGGCTGGTAATGAGTACCTTGGTCGGCTCCGGCAGCCGTAGCAGGAAGTCCCGCACAGCGTCGTCGGTTACCGTCTCGAAGTTGTCCACGATGAGCAGATATGGCTTCGTTTGCAGCAGTTTGCGGACGGACTCTCGCTTCTCCTCCAGAGGCTGTTGGGCGATGCCGGGATAGTCCAGCGTGCGGGCGATGGCGTCCAGCACGTCGTTCAGGGCCAGCTCCCGGTCCTTGGCCGTGGTCCAGATGAAGCCGTCGAAGGTGGGAGTGCCATCGGCCGGGACCTCGCCCTTGCTGGCCTGTAGGCACTCGCCGGCCACCTCCAAGGCCAATGCCGTCTTGCCGATGCCGCCGATGCCATCAATGCAGGTCAGGGGCCAGCGGGAGGCCAACGCCTCCATCACCCGCGCCTTCTCCTTCTCCCGCCCGATGAATTCGCTCCGGGGCGGCAGGTTGCTGGGCACGGCGAGGGCTGGCGGGGATGAGGTGACGACCTCTTCAGCGGTCGGCTGGCGCTTCTTCTCCCGCCGTTCCTGCACATACTGCAAGACCTGGACAATGCCGGCCGCGATGCCGATGATCACGGCCAGTCCGACGATCAGTGCCCAAATGTCCATCAACCTTTCTCCCGTCCAACAACTCATTCTTCAGGCGGAATCTGTTCTCTCCTGATGCTGGCGATGTAGCGGTCTGCCTCTTTCTTGGAACAGATTTCCAACACATGCACCGCGTCGCCCTTCACGTAATAGAAGACCCGATAGCCACCCACACGCAGTCGAAAGACCGTCCCACGAATGTATCGAACCCTTCTGATAACTTTGCCTCGCGGGAAGGGCCACTCCGTCAGTTGTTCTCTGACCTTGCTGAGGATCCGAATCCGTTCCCTGAGGGGAAAGGTCTCTAACTTGGCTGTGATGTTGTCAGGAATCAGAATCTGATAGCTCATGGACATACTTTTCCAGCAATGCATCAACGGTTTGGTAACGTCCCGCGGCAAGGTTTGCTTCCGAGGTTAAAATCGTTTCTCGAACGGCCGGGTGCTGAAGCAGCAGCACATCTTCCAGCACATCTTCATCCAGCCGAGAGACCAGGCGATAAGGTTTACTGTCTTTGATGATGAGCAGGTCGTCAGCCATGTCCAGTACGGCTACTGGATTAACCTGCAGTTCTTCCAAAGTGATCGTCTTCATGCCAATTTCCTCCTTCAGTTCCTCCATCCGTTTTGCC